>NZ_CALYQV010000005.1 GCF_945290125.1 uncultured Lactobacillus sp.
ACAAAAACAAATAAAATAAAAAAGCTTTGAGAACTACATTCCCAAAGCTTTTTATATATTTCTAACCTATTATTAACTATTTATTGGAGTATTTTGTCCTAAATTAACTTTTGTCTTTACAAGTTAACCACGCTCTTTACTTCTCCACCGGAAATAATTGTTTTGGCATCGCTCAAAGCAATCTCAATACTGTTTTTAACGGCTAGTTTAGTGAAAAAGGCAATGTGCGGTGTAATCAAAACTTGGGGCATTGCTTTTAATTCCTTGTAATCTGCCGGCAATGAGTTCAGCATATCCTTTTTATTATAAAAATCAGTTTCATCGGCTAAGGTATCAAGAGCAGCGGCAGAAATTTGTCCATTTTTTAGTGCCGCAATTAAAGCTTGTGTGTCAACCAAGCCCCCACGAGCTACGTTAACCAAAATAGGCTTTTTCTTCATTTTATCAAAAGCAGTTTTGTCAATCATGTTTTCGGTACTTGCTAATAACGGGGTATGCAAAGAAATAATATCGGATTCAGCAAGAATCGTATCAAAGTCAGTATAAGTAAGATATGGTTCTAAAGACGCGTCATAAACCGGATCACAAGCCAAAACTTTAGCTCCTAATACGCTGTATAGGTGTGCACTGGCTCCACCGATATGGCCAGCTCCAATTATGCCAACAGTACAGTTAAAAATTTCTGTGCTAATTGTACTTTCGTCATAAGTAAAATCACCATGTGCCATTCTGTCTCGGTAAATACCAATTTTACGCAATAAGTACATTGCGTCAGTTACGCCAAGCTCTGCAATAGCTCTTGGTGAATACGCTGCAACGTTAGTAATCTTAATGCCGTTCTTTTTTGCTGCAGCTAAATCCTGGTTATCAATCCCAACTTGCCGAATGGCTAGTTGCGTAATGCCATACTGCTTAAATTTTTCATATACACTGGCACCTACAGGAAGATTGCCTTCAGAGCTTACGCCGTCAAAACCTTCAGCCAGTTCCGCATTTTCAGTACACAAATCATCGTGGACAATTTTTACTTCAACATTATTTTTTTGAGCCCAATTTTCAATACGGGATTCTTCCATTTTGATTACACCGTAACAAATAATCTTCATTTACTCTTTCTCCTATTCTTAATTCAAACCTAAAAGTTTACTTCAATATTTATGAACTAAAAAGTCTTATAAACTTTAATTCACAACATCTCCAATACCAGAACTAGTATTTTGGTCATATTCAAGTCCATGAATACACACTAAAGGTATATTGACTCCTCGTTGCCCCATTACTAAACCAGCAGCAGCTGCCAGCAAATCACAAAGCGTTTCAGCTGTACCAGCTTCTTTATTTATCCTTAAGCCATTTAATCCGTATAAGCCAACTGCTACCTGATTAGCACCTTTTTTATCTATTCTGCCATCACTGTCAGTAATGATTACACTAGTTTTTACACCTAATTCTTGGTAAAAAGTATTGCTAATATGTTTAGCCGTTAAATCACAATTTTGAGGCAAAATTATCGCTGTATTATTTTTACCCTTGTCAACACCGCCACTAGTTAAAAACAAACCGTTGGGAAGCCAAGCACCAATATGATTTCCACTTATTTCTAATTTACTGTCAGATGGGTCATCGGTTTGGTCAATAATCACTTGAATTAAACTGGCATCCTTTCTGGGTATGCGTTGATGAATTCTTTTTGCCACAGAAGTTGGTGCTACTTGGCTTAAATCCACAATATTGCCCTCTGCCATTGAGCAAATTTTAGACGTTACACAAATAATGTCGCCAGCAGCAATTTGGAAATGTTCCTTTTTGACCGTTTCAACCAATATTTGGGGTAAGTCACAAGCTTTAGAAATTATGGGCACGCCTTGCAAGCCAGTAATAGTAACCATATAAAAATCCTTATCATGTCCGGTATTATTATTTTTTTTTAATATTTATATAATACTCTAAAATGTTGAACAACACAATGTATTTTATGGCTTTGGCAGCATAAAAAAACATTATTCTTAATGATCTTGATAAAGTTAACAATTAAATCTAGGTCTAGGAATTTGTATAGTGAAAAAGTCCGTTTTAACTAATGAAAATGGCCGTTTATGTTACTTTTGCTGCCAGCAAAATTCCTACATGTTACGCTTCTCATTATAACAAATGAAAGCGTGATAAAAATGGACAGTAATAAATTTCTCAATCGCAATCAAATATTATTACCGCTAATCAACTTGCTATCGAATTTTGGTAGTATTCTGGTTGGAATAGGTGGTTCACTAATTATCCGTGAATACTCAGATAATATCGTTGTTAATGGCTTGATATCCAGTATTAGTTCCTTAGCACTTATTTTAAGCGTCCTATTTATTGGATCACGACTTGATAATGTCGACAAGCGCCGCATGTTAATTTGGATATATATCTTTCTGTGTTTATTCTTATTACTGCCCTTTTCTTTTCCCAAAATATACTTTATCCCCTTATATATTCTAGTTGACCTTTGCATTACAATGTTCAGTTTAGTTGAAGGACTATCATTTACGGGAACTTTAAAATCTCTTCTGACTGATAAATCCCTTGAAAAAACAATTAACTACAATTCTATTGCTGGTCTGATCGGTAATATAGCCAGTGTAGCTGCAATAGCAATATTGATTTTGACTACGCACAATTATTTATATTTTCTCCTAGTAGCAAGCAGCGGCTTTTTCATTAACATTTTTCTATCTCTAGCTTTGCACCAGAGGCATTTTATTAAAGATAAAAACAATTTTAAAACCATAACTCATTTGATCAAAGTCTGGCACGAGATTATCACTAGTAAAGGCTTACGCGCAGCAATTATTGTTGCCATGTTTAATGGTGCTCTTCAATCTGTATTCAACGGACTGATGATCTACTTCTGGAAAGTAATTGATCCTAAATACAGTCAAGTATACTGGCTGCTGTTTGCCGTAGTCAGTGGCCTCTTTTTAGGAGCTGTGCTTATTCGCTTTGACAGCCACTTCTGGTTACTGTGCACCCTAGTCATAATTACCACTTTAGCATTATGTTTGATTGGAATAAGTACCGCTGGTATACTGTGCACCCTAGTCATAATTACCACTTTAGCATTAGGCATTTTCTTTTTAAAACAAACAATCGCTACCATGTTCATTGGTACAGTGTTAATTTATGGAGAAACTTTACCAATCGGTAATTGGTGCAGCAAAGTAAGAATTAAAAGGACTAGTAAAAATGTTCAGTCTGCTCAATCAAGTTTTTTGCAACTAGGCAGTGCACTATTAAATATCTTTTTTACAGTTGGAGTTTCGGCTATTGCCAATGGCCTTACACCGGCCTGTTCTTACGCTCCTTGCTAGCGGAATTTCGTTATTAATAGTTTTTGTCATTTTTGGTATTAACGTGCAAAAATACCGCTTAGGCAAAAGCAACAGGTCTAATTAAATTTTTTCTTCTTCGATATATCAATTTAGTAAAACAATAAAAAAAGCTCTATCTAGCCCATTTTTACTATGATAGAACTTTTCTAATTATTATTTCTCAATTGCTAAAAATTAGCTTTTTTAATATAGCGATTCTTACCAACAATATAGTACAGCTTATTATGCATTTTAACTGCTCCACCATATGTTCTGATCGTTTGTTTCTTTATCAATACTTTACGACCAGAACGCTTTACTTTCTTATTAGCCTTCCTAGTGTAGATATAGGCATTGTGCTTAAGTTTGCGTTTAATACCTGTAACATTATTAGCCTTAACAAAAGTATCGTTTTCAAGTTCGTAATATTTCTGATTCTGAATAAGCCTACTGCCATAAGTTGTAATTTTTTGGCCTATAAAGTATTCGCCAGCTTTACGGCTACCATTTTGGTCATATAGATAGGAATTATGACGAACAGTTCGAATGACACCATTTCTCGAATAAACATAAGTAACAGTTTGTGGCTGGCTGCTAAAGAAGCCGGTAGCATTAACAGGTCTAATTTTAAGAGTATAACCTGTAATATCCAAAGCCTTAGTAATGTAACCTTCACCAACAACACCAGTTAAAATCTTAGACGGAGCAATTTCATTATCGTTCTCATCCTGATAATGAACTTCAACCCTTGCTATAGTATTATTATCATTTATTCCTGAGTTTGTTCCATGACCGTTTGAGCCTGAATTGTTTGAATCGGAATTGTTTGAATCAGAATTATTATTAGAATCCTTCTTTTTGTAGACAAATATAATGTCATCTACGTTTTCGCCTATCAGTCCTTTAGCATTTTTCGGCATAACTGTTAAAACATAACCAGGAATTTCTTTGACTTTAGCTTCATAAGGAGTGCTGTATGTACCAGTGTAAGTCTCATCAGGCGCAAGCGTCTTGCCCTTTTCATCTTGATAATGAGCTGTTATTGTAGTTTCACGCACGTACGTTTCATCTTTTGCACCATCTTGCCAATTTTTCATCAGTTCATCTGATGACCATTTTTCTGAGGCCTCAGGGTGCTGCATTGTTCCGTTAATACCAACATTTAACCAAGTCCCTGGTGTATCAAGACCCATATCTGAAACGTGTTTGTTTCCTTTTCCCAGTTTCAAAACTAGCAATCCTGCTTGACCTTTTAACATGTAGCCACAATGAGTTTTATCGCTAATTTTAAAATTGCTGATATCTAGAGTCCTTAAGTTAGAAAGTTCAGGATACTTCTCGCCATTTGTAGTATCAGCGTAGAGATAGAACATTTCCCCCATGTTAGTTACATTTGTTGTATCAAAACTTGACACGTTCAAACTGATTAAACTATTCGTATCTCGAAACATGCCGTACATGTCCGTAACTTTTGCGGTATTAAAGTTGCTAAGATCTAAAGATGTTAACTTATTACATGCTTGAAACATACTATTCATAGTTGTAACTTTAGAAGTATCAAAGCTAGAAATGTTCAGCTCTTTTAATTTTGTACATTTGAAAAACATTCCATCCATCTCAGTCACATTACTAGTATCAAAGTTGGAAAGATCAAGGGACGTAAGTTTAGAATCCCAACCAAAGACTTGGCCTGTACCGCTAATATGAAAATAATACATACAGAACATTGCCGCCATATTTGTCACATTACTGGTATTAAAATTGTGTACGTCAACAGTAGGTAAACTTGCACAATAATTAAACATATACTCCATATTTTTAACCTTAGAGGTGTCAAAGCTAGTAACATTTAATTTTTCAAGACCCTTACACTCTGCAAACATAAATGACATATCTGTGACTTGGGAAGTATTAAAATTCTTCAAATCTAATTCTTTGAGACTTTCACAACCAGCAAACATATATGACATATCTGTGACTTGGGAAGTATCAAATTTACTCAGGTCAATTTCTTCGAGATTGGTACAGGCTTCAAACATAGAATTCATGTTTTCAACATTTGATGTATTAAAATGAGATAGATCTACGTGTTTAAGGCTAATGCATTGATAAAACCAGGCATACATGGTGGTCGCTTCCGAAGTATCAACGTTTTCTAAACCTTCAATATCAGTTAGGCCTTTAAGACGAATAAAAACTGACTTGACTTCGCCGACAATTTTAAAGTTACCGTCAAAGATTACCTTTTTTACCTTCGCAGACTCATTGTCACCTAGAAAACCACCTAAGACCCCGGGATTATTTTTTACAATAGTCGGATTATTCTTATCATGACTCCCACTCACAGTTAATACGTTAGTATCACTATCGTAACTTAAGTCAGCATTGCCCCACTTACCTGTTTTAATAGTTTTTGTACTAATTTTATTTTCATTCTTAGTGATGTCTGTTTCTGGTTGATCATTACCAGCAGAAGTTTGAGAATTTGATTCTTTATTGGTACCCTGCGGCGAGTCTACACTCCCATTTTGAGTTTCATCTACATTATCTGTAGTACCATTAGCATTTCCTTCTGGTGCAGTGGTATTTGCATTATCAGTAGTATCGCCCTGATTATTTTCTTGAGACACAGTACTATTTGCTACACGTGTTTTAGCACGACTGTCATTCTTATCCAAATTTTGTGCAGTTTCTTGTGTTCCTGAATTGCTATCAGCCTTAACCACATTAGTATTTAAAATTGCTAAACCAATTGCGGCAGTAGTTAGACTGGTAAAAAGAAGCGTTTCAGTTCTCTTGTTATGGTTCAATCCTCTATTCATTTTTCACCTCAATAATAAAACTTATTTAATTTTGCCACAAAAAAAGTATGCATATTATTACACATCTAGTATATACGTCATTTAATAACATTTCAAATAGAATTATTTTCATAAAAGTGCTTAAAAGAGCCAGAAAATTAATATTAATAACAAATTAAAACAACAATTTTGCTATTAACTGTTAGTATATGTATATATCCCTTTAAAATGAGTTTTAATAATTTTAATATCAATTAACTAATAATAAAAACTATTAGCAAGGCGGTAAAAGCCATCAAGATCCAAAAACAAGCCACTTCTATTTCTAGAAACGACCTGTTTTTTCTTTATTTAGGATTATGCACTTAAAAAATTATAGTTGCTTTATCTGTTCTTCTATGTTTAATACTTCTAAGACATCTGTAGCACACTCAGCTCCTTTATTGCCTGCTTTACCTCCGGCACGATCGGTTGCTTGTGCGACCGTATCGGTCATAAGTACACCAAACATGACTGGGACCGGCCCATTGGCTGATGCGGCAGCTAGCTGAGAAGTTGTACCTTCACAAACATACGTAAAGTGAGCCGTTTCACCTCTAATTACAGCTCCTAATGCAATAATGCCATCAACCTTGCCACTTTTTGCCAGGCAGTTGATTGTACGAGCAATTTCAAAAGCACCGGGTACTTTAACAATCACTATATTTTCATCTTTTACTCCTGATTTTTTCAATTGCTCTAGCGCACCTGAAAGTAGGCGGTCAGTTACTACACCGTTAAACTGAGCAACGACAATACCAATCTTTTTATCCTGTCCTTGGGCAATATTGCCAATAATTTCTTTCATGTTAATCTACCTCGTTTAAAATATGATTCATTTCATGCTTTTTAGTAGCCAAGTAATTTTTATTTTCTGCAGTCATGCCGACTTCAACTGGAATACGTTTAGTAACTTTAATACCATAGTTTTCTAGTTGCGTTACTTTATCCGGATTATTGGTCATTAATTCAACTTCGCTCACGCCTTTTTGTCTTAAAATCTCGGCAGCAACATTATAGCGGCGGGCGTCAACCGGCAAGCCAAGATGCTGGTTAGCTTCAACTGTATTCATGCCTTCATCTTGCAGCTTATAAGTTCGTAACTTGTTCTCTAAGCCGATTCCCCGACCTTCTTGACGCAAGTATAAAACCGCTCCTGAACCATTTTGTTCAATTTTAGTCAATGCTGCGGCAAGTTGAGCGCCACAATCACACCGCTTAGAACCAAATACATCTCCCGTTAAGCATTCACTGTGAAGTCGCAATAAAAGTGGCTCACCTTTTTTAACTTCACCCTTGCTAATTAATAAAGTAGGCTGTTTTTCAGGATGCTTTTTATCCCTGAAGCCTTCAAGCTGGAAGTGACCGTATTTTGTAGGAAAGTCAACCTTGGTAAAAGATTCAATGCCCAAATCTTTGTTTTCTAGATTTTTGCGGTATGCTATTAACTCTTCAATGGTCAAATAAGGAATGCCAAGTCCTTCTGCCAAAGCTTTCAAATCTTTGCGTCTGGCCATTGTTCCGTCTTTTTTAATGCACTCACAAATAAAGCCAATAGGCGCAACTCCTGCCAATCTGGCCAGATCCAAAGCGGCTTCAGTATGACCTGTGCGTTCCAGTACACCGCCTTCTTTAGCTACTAAGGGAAAGACATGACCCGGATGATAAAAATCAGCCCACTGGCTATTCGGATCAGCCAGTTTTTTAATAGTTTTAGCACGGTCAAAAGCTGAAATTCCCGTAGTGGTTTCAGTAGAATCAACACTAAGAGTAAAAGCCGTGCCAAAAGTATCATTCGAACCAGTTTCAATTGGTTTTAGCTGCAAGCGGTCAGCGTATGCTTTACTCATCGGTACACATAATAATCCACGGGCTTTAGTAATCATCATGTTAACAGCTTGAGGTGTTACCTTTTCAGCCAGACCAATCATATCCCCCTCAGACTCACGCTGCGGCGAATCAGCCACAATAACCAACCCACCTGTTAGCATATGTTGCAATACCTTTTGCATTTTTTCATTCAGTTGTTCTGTCATTTTTTCCTCCATTAAAATTCCTTTTTCCAAGCTTGAATTTGTTTAACAGCGTACCGACCAATCATATCCACTTCAATATTTACTTTGTCATGCACTTGGTAGTGGGCCAAAGTAGTATTTTGTATTGTATATGGTATTAAACTCACCCCAAAATGATCATTTTGCGCCATTGTCACGGTTAAACTAATACCGTCAATGGCAATTGAACCCTTTTCAACAATAAAAGGAGCATATTTATGCGGTATTGTGAATTCTAATTCTACAGAATTTTCATTTTCATCCTGCTTTATCAATTCTGCTGTAGTATCAACGTGTCCCGCAACAATATGACCATCAAGCTTACCGTTTAAAGACAATGATGGCTCTAAATTTACCAAACTACCTTTTTGCAAATTGCCCAAATTAGTCCTTTTCATTGTTTCCGGCATCACGTCTACTACAAAATCATTATCACTCCAGTCGGTAACGGTTAAACAAATACCATTAATGGCAATGCTTGCCCCTAAAGGCAAATCTGCTTGTACCAATTTAGGAGCACAAATACCTAGTCTGGCATGTTGCTCACTAATTTCCAAACGGGTAATTGTACCCGTAGTTTGAATTATTCCTGTAAACATTCTTTTCTGCTCACGCGAATTCTGATGTCTTGATTAAATTTCTTAACATCCAAAAGTTGATATTCACTTTTTGCTGCTGCAGGCTGGCCAAATACAGCAGGTAATGCTGTACCGCCTAAAACTAAAGGAGCAATGTATGTCACTATTTCGTCAGCCAAATTTGCTGCTACAAATTGACTTTGAACATTGCTGCCGCCCTCAACTAATAATGATTGAATTTCATGTTCGGCTAAAAACTGCACAATTTTTGAAGGTGTCCATTTAGCAGCAGTAAAGCAGCGAACATTTTCAGCTACTTTTTGTGTCAGTTCAGTTCTACTTAATAGCCAAATTTCGCCTTGTGTCTTAAACATGCGACTGTTAAAGTCTAATTGATTAGCATCTTTAGTCAGCACTATTCGGATAGGTGGATGGGGTAAATTTTTAATTCTGACCGTTAAAAGCGGATTGTCTATTCGCAAAGTATTTGCCCCAATTAAAATGGCTTGGTTTTGCAAGCGCAACTTTTGCACATCCACCTGAGCTGCATCCCCAGTCAAAATTGTTCTAGTTTTCCCAGCAGCATTAATTTTGCCATCAACGGACATTGCATATTTAAGCGTCACAAATGGTCTCTTTTTGTGATAAAAGAAATTATAAGCAACATTTAAACTTTCTGTACCACCGATTATCTCAGTTTGCACCCCATGGCTTTCTAAATATTTAATACCTTTGCCAGCTACAATTTGATGAGGATCAATCTGACCAATAACAACTTTTTTTATTCCAGCTTCAGCGACCTTTTTGCAACAAGGAGGTTGCTTACCATAATGACTGCAAGGCTCTAGTGTGACGTACAAAGTTGCTCCCTGTGCCTGTTGAGGATCAGCTAAATGTGATAGCGTATTTACTTCTGCATGTTCCTTACCAAACTGATGGTGATAGCCGGTTGCTAAAACCTGACCATTTTTAACCAAAACTGCGCCAACTAAAGGATTTGTCCACGTCATTCCCTGAGCTTTCAATGCTTCTTGAACTGCCATTTGCATATAATCCTTATCCTGCACTAATCTCACTTCCTAAGCATTAAAAAACCTCGTTGATTTAATCAACGAGGCTTATTTTATATTCATCAAATAAGATTTCAGCGAAGTTTAATAACAACGCGAGTTTTCTGTCTAATCTTGTTTGTTCTTCTCCCATCCAGACTTTAACTGTCGGTACTAGACTTGCACTAGTTCCACCGCAAAACGCGGGTCACGGACTTCAATTATTAATTGTCACCGTCGGTAGGGAATTACACCCTGCCCCGAAGAAACCGTATTCAACTTATTACAGTATAATATAGATATCCTATATAGACAATAGCAATTTGTTGTTATAATCTAAAAAATAATTCAAGTATGCTTCTTACTACATAGATATATCTCAATTTAATTCTTTTTAATTAGATAATTTTGCTTTATACCAAGCCTCTAATTCTCAGTAATATAGTGATACATATCGCCTGATTGAACAAAGCTTATAGGTATTTTCTGTGTCTCAATCGCACTTGGTAACCAATGAGTCATATACTTCATACCAGCTTCTTCAGTATTAAAATGGCCAATTTGTACAATACATTTATTAAAGCCCAACATACTGCTATCACGAATATATTCAGCTAATGTAAAATCAATCATTTCCATAGTCAATAAACAGTCTATACCTGTTTTATCAATTTCTTCTATATACTTTTTAGCTTCCCCAAGATTGTGTTGAGGGATCATCAATTTTTGACATGTTGTTTTAGGACTTCCTTCAATCCTACATCCATTTAAATTTAGCTTATGAATTAAATGTAACCCTATTTCTTCAGCTGTCATAGGCTTAGGTAAGTCAATGAATAATGGTATTCCTAAATTTGGATGCAAGTATTTCTCCCAACCTAATTCTTTAGCAAAACCATAAAAAATACCGTCTACCCATTCACTAGTCTCTCCAGGCTTTGGAATACCTGAATGCAAATGATCATGATCTCTTCTTACAACGATTTTATACTTATCTAATAATTTTATTTTTGCTAGAAAAGTTTTGTTATTAACATCTTTTAGCCATTTTTGTTTATCACCATGATTCCAAAACAAGGCTTCATGAGCAATTATCAAGTTTGCTCCTCTTTTATGGGCTTCTTCAATTACATTAGCCGTAGCCCAACAAGTTGTTACAATACCATAACATTCATCATCTATATGCTTTTCTCCATAAAGGACCTTATCTCTTGTAGTATCATGTCCTAAAGGTTCAGTTGGGTTTTGAGGCCAAACTCCACGTTCATATGAAATAAGATGATCAATAACTTCTCTGATTTTCATTAAAACAACTTCCTTTTCTACCTATTTTGTATACTTTCCTCTTTAATTAATTCTCTATCATATAACTTCAAAAATGGAGTACAAATAAATATATCTAATATTAATAAACTTACCCATAAAATACAGTTTTTCCAATCCATTGAGGCCAAAAAGACCTGAATAAAACCAGGAGTTGACCATGGAACCATAATGTAAAATTTTCCCAAAATATTATATTGCATCAATAAATATGCAATCGTTAAGTTTATTATTTCTGAAATTACAATTGGAATATAAAAATATAAATTTAAAACAGTCGGAATACCGAAAATAAACGGTTCATTAATATTAAATAGATTACCCGGTAACCCTATCTTCCACAAGGTTTTTAATCTCACAGATTTTGCAAACAAAATCATTGCAATAATAAACGCTGTATACGTAATCCATCCACCAAATACGGAATAAAATGAGCCAGCAAAAATATGTGTCATTGGCTGGCCAGCATTATATTGTTTTAAATTCAAAGCTACATTTAATGTTGTTATAGGTGTAACTATTGCTCCAAGCATATTATTACCATGGATTCCAAAAAACCAAAGAGTAGTTGCAGTAAATGCTATTAATAATACTACCGCTAAAGATCCAGTTAAATTAGTAAATGGTGTAAACAATAAATATATAACTGAGGCAATATCATTATGCGTGAAATTTACACACCAATTATTTAAAATGAATAAGACAAATGTTGTAACTAACATAGGTAAAAGTACTTCAAAAGGAGCCGCAACATTTGGTGGAACACTAGATGGAAGTTTGATTGAAATATGGTTTGAAATAAATAAGCGGTTTACTTCGACTGTAACTATAGCAATCACAATTCCAGCAAACATTCCAATTGCACCTAAATTTGTAGCTGGCAAATAGATAATATTTCTGATAGCAACTGGTGGAGATGCAACTATTAAAAATGCCAAAATGGCTGTTATTTCATTAGTAATCAGATTCATCTTATAGTATTGTGTTAAATAGTAAGCAATAGCAATTACTGTATATAGACCGAGTAGACCAATGGTTAAGTTATAAGGTATAGTAAGAATTGCTGCATTTACAGTTGCCCAATTTCTCCAATTTATCAAAAATGAAGATACAAAATTTGTTGCTTTAACTGTATTCGGTACTGGTGGCGAACTAATTATGGCTGCTATACCACCAATAATAGTAACAGGAATTATTGCAGTCATACCATCTCTTATAGCAGCCAAATACTTTTCATTAGAAATTTTACCTGCAATAGGAGCAACTTTTTGTTGTACCCAGGTTATGACTTTATTTTGGTTTTTTGAATCAGTCATTCAGATTTCCTCCTTACATAAAATTTGTTTCTTCAATTAAATTGTAATCTATTTTAAAATATATTTCAATTTTTATTTTAAATTGGAATATATTACATATATAATTTAAAAAAGTGAGGTTAATATGGATATAGTCAATCAATTAGAAACTTTTCATTCCCAAATGTCTACTAAAGAAAGAGAAGCAACGGAAAAGATATTAAGCAATCTTAAGCCATTAGCATCTTCTTCTGCCAAAGAAGCAGCATTTATCTACGGAACTTCTACTACAACTCTTGTTCGATTAGCTAAAAGAATAGGTCTTTCCGGTTATAGCGAGTTCTCCTTTCAAACAAAATTATATCTTCAAAATAATGTATCAAAGGAAGAAGCTAGCGACAGTACTAATGAACTTGCAAAAGTAACAAACGGATTCTGCAAATCTATAAGTAAAATTCCTACTAATTCAAATAATGAAAAAATAATTCAGCTTGCAAAAGAAATACATGACGCTAAGCGAACATTTTTTATTGGATATGGATATACAGGATTAGTTACCGATTACCTAAAATTTATGTTTCTTTCACTCGGTAAAACTCCTATTGTTTTTGATGATGTATCAATGATTAATCATGTTGATCAGTCCTTAAAAAAGGGTGATTTAGTTATTATTTTTTCAGCTTCAGGTTCTTTGAAACAATATAAAAAAATATATAAAAAGTGTAAGCAAGACAATATTTTACTTACAATAGTAACTATGAATCCGAATCTTAATACATTAAAAGATATTAGTTTAGATTTTATACTTCCAACAGTTTCTACTGTTAACGAAAATTTACAAGTTCAATCAATAGATCCTCAACCTATTTTTTGGATTTTTGCTAGTGCTTTAACACGAATATACAAAAATATTTTCAGTAGTAAGTAATTAACTGAATATTATGTATATTTTAGAAACATTTCATTATATCAACTAAAATATAGTAATTTTAAAAAATTCTAAACTTGACAAATTATAATTTAATATTCTATATTAATTATTTCTTAAGCAAAAAAAACATCTTACTGAAAAAGGTAAGATGTTTTATTTGATATTATGTACAATTAAATACTGCTAAATAGTTAATCTTGTTTCGCTTACTAAATCGGTATATTTCTCAACTTTCTTATTAGCAATATAAATTTTCACGTCAAAAGATTGAATGTTATGAGGCTGTATAGTTAAAGTATTACCTTGCTTGATAATTTTAACTTTACCAATTCCTTTACCATAACTATCAGTAATTAGACTTGCTAGTTTTCCTTCCTCTGGTTCAAAAATATTAATTGTTGGATGATTGGTAAAATCATACATAGTTTTATCGTCAAACTCTCCTGTCACAATAACCGAATTTGGGCGAGCCAGTATTGGTAAGCTTAATTCATCAAAAGTTTGTTTATACCATCTTCCACCTTCATAGGCTTCTCCGGTCAAAATATTTATCCACCTGCCATGAGTTTCTGGAACATAAAACTGTACTTTTCCTTGAACATTGAAAATAGGAGCAACTAACAAATTATCTCCTAACATGTATTGCATGTCCAAATCTTCTACTCCCGGATCTTTAGGAAATTCCAAAATCATTGGGCGAAGAATTGGGGTCCCATGAAGATGGGCTTTTAACGACATATACATTAAATAAGGTAATAACTTTAATTTAAGATTTGTAAACTTTTTTGTATTTTCTACAGCTTCTTCACCATACAGCCAAGGAACCTTATATGTTGTCGAACCATGGTAACGTGAATGGGAGGTTAACAGTCCGAATTGAGTCCAACGCATATATAAATCCGGAGTTGCACTAGCTTCAAAACCAGAAATATCGTGAGACCAGTAGCCAAAACCACTCATACCAAATGAAAGACCACTACGTAAAGTTTCTGCCATAGAAGAATAGTTGGAGGAAGAATCGCCACCCCAATGTACTGGATAACACTGACTGCCAACTGTTCCAGAACGGGCAAATACTAATGCTTCTTTTTCACCTTTAACTTCAGCAATAGTATCAAACACAATCTTATTATATAGCAAAGTATAATAATTATGCATTTTTTTAGGATCAGATCCGTCAAAGAACTTTACATCCTCACTAGGTATTCTTTCACCAAAATCTGTTTTGAATACATCAACGCCTTGATACAATAATTTTTTCAAATAGCTTTGATACCACTTAACTGCTGCGGGATTTGTAAAATCAACAATTGCCATACCTGCTTGCCATTTATCCCATTGCCAAATATCGCCATTAATTTTTTTAATGAAGTAACCCTTATCCATCCCTTCCACAAACAAATGTGATTTTTGTGCAATATATGGATTAATCCAAACGCAAATTTTAATTCCCTTATCGTGAATTCTTTTTAGCAAGCCTTCTGGGTCAGGAAAAGTATCTGCATCCCATTCAAAATTACACCATTCCGTTGGTTTCATCCAACAACAATCAAAATGGAAAACTGATAACGGAATATTCCGTTCCAACATACCATTAATAAAACTCATAACAGTTCTTTCATCATATTTAGTGGTAAATGAAGTAGTTAGCCACAAGCCGTAACTCCAAGCTGGTAACAGTGGTGACCTACCTGTTAATGCAGTGTAGTGATCGAGAACTTCTTTATTGTTTTTACCACCTATAAACATAAAGGAAAGCTCCTGATCAGGAACAGAAAATTCAACCCTATCAACTTGTTGAGATGCAATCTCATATGAAACTTTTTCAGGGGTATCTACTAGGATTCCGTAATTTCTATTTGATAAATATAAAGGAATATTTTTATATGATTGGGTAGTTTCAGTACCTCCATCTTTATTCCAAATCTCAACTTCTTGTCCATTTTTAACGAAGTTGGAAAAACGCTCACCAAGTCCATATATTTTTTCGCCTGGTTGTAAAACAAAAGAATTAGACATGTGAACTTGACCATGCGGATCAAAAATTCTCGCAATAGATCTATCAACTACTTCTGCTTTGAAATTATCCTCATATAAATAAATAAACTTAACTTGTTTACCCTTTGTTATTTCAAGAGATGTTTTATCGGATCTAATAATAAATCTGTCCTTTTTTTCTATTATTTCTGGTTTATAATCTGCACTCTCATTTAGTTTGAAATTAGGACTATGATCTATTGCGCCTTTAAAATTGATAATCTTAATATTAATTATATTTTTACGTGGGGCCGATACTTCTACTGTCAACATCCCATCGTCTAAAGTCATGCCAGGATTAGTTATTTCCTTAAACGGAATCCATAGGGTTAACTTGTTTCTCTCAATTTTACTATCATATATACTTTGACCATAATCAATAGCATAACCATCACGAACAAGCCAATTACCGTTTAAATACTTCATGATTATTCCTCAACTTTTAAATCTTTACCATTTGATTTAATAACATTCTTATACCACGAAAAACTGCGTTTAGGGATACGTTTTAAGCTACCATTTTCTTGATCATTTTGATCAACATAAACAAAGCCATAACGTTTAGAATATCCGTTTAGCCAACTTAATAAATCTGTAAAAGACCAAGCACAATAACCTAGCAGGTTTACACCATCAGTAATAGCTTCCTGCATTGCAATAATATGATCTGATAAATAAGAAATGCGATAACTGTCATTAATTTTGCCATTAACTACCTTATCCTGTGCTCCTAGACCATTTTCAGTAATCATGATGGGTAGGTGGTATTTTTCATAAACTTGTCTAAGTGCAATTCTCAATCCGGTTGGATCTTTTTCCCAACCCCATTGAGTTTTATCTACATATGCATTTTCTACATTATTAAACATAGGAATTTCAGGTTCATTAGCCTTTCCTTCTTTGGGCTGTTCTAAATAAGGATCAGTTTTATTAAATCTTTCTTGCTCATCAGATTTAACGGCTTTTTGGATTCTATTTTGTTGAAAAGTACCACCATGATAGTAATTAATGCCGAGAAAATCTGGGTGTGCTTCAGTATCTTCTAAAATCTTTTGTTCTTTTCCTGAGACTTCAGGCATGATATTCAACTTTTCAAATTGTTTCTTGCAGAAAAATGGGTACTTACCTGTGCAATATACATCTAACCACCAATTATTATTAAAATCATTTGCATTCATCGATGCTAATACGTCTTCTGGATCTGAAGTTTTTGCATAAGTTGGTCCATAACCAAAACTTGGTCCTATCATGCCATTTGGAACCATTTGATGAAAGAGTTTAATTACTTCTGCATTTGCAATATTGATATGATGATTTGCTAATAACATTAATTTAATACTATGCTTTTTAGGTGGATGTGTACCCCAACGATATCCCATGGACGTAAAAACATTCTGTTCGTTTATTGTTACCCAATACTTTACTTTTGTACCAAATTCTTTGAATAGAAGCTTCGCATAATTTTTAAATGCTGCAATAGTTTTAACGGATTCCCAACCACCATATTTTTCCTGTAGTGCCAATGGAAGATCCCAATGATATATAGTCAATATAGGTTCAATATGTGTTTTTTTAAGTTCATGAATTAAATTATGGTAAAATTGCAATCCATTTATATTTACTTTTCCCTCTCCTTCAGGAATAATACGACTCCAAGAAATAGAAAAGCGATAGGCTTTTAATCCCATCTTTTTCATTAAGCTTACATCCTCTTTATATTTATGATAATGATCTACCGCTACATCTCCACTAGTACCTTTATAAGTATTCCCCTTCTCATGTGCATATACATCCCAAATTGATTTTCCTTTTCCATCTTCAGCTGATGCACCCTCTATTTGATAAGCGGCTGAACTGGCTCCCCATAAAAAATCTGCTGGGAAATTATCTAATTTTTTATGAAACATCTTTTTCACTCCCCATGTAGGCCCAATATGCTCCGTAAAGACTCGCATCATCATAAAATCGACACGGCTCTAATTCAGCTTGAAAATCTCTCCAATTCGGAATTCCATCCAATTTATTATTGAGTATTGGAATTAGTTCACTATTTTGACTAACACTTCCACCAATCAAAAATTTTTGTGGATTAAGAGTGCAAGCAATATTAAAAATGCAAATAGCTACGTAAGTAGCCCATTGATCTACAATCTTTTTCACTTGTGGATCATCTAATTCAGAAAATATTTGAAATTCTTCGACTAAGTCATTCGGAATTCCTCTCATTTCTGAGTAACTAGTAATCAATGCTTTTGCTGAACCTAAAAAATGCTCACTATCATAGCCATGACCAGAATAATCACTGATCATCATACCAAATTCACCAGCAGAATAACCAACGCCTCGAAGTAAAGTATTATTGATAAAAATAGCTCCACCTATACCATTTCCCAAAGTCATAACTACAAAGTCATGAACATCTTGGGCATTTCCATTTAATTTTTCCGCTATTGCTGCACAATTAGAATTATTTTCAATAAATATTTCAATGTTATTATTTAAATAATGATGCAAGTCTGCAACAATATTGTGACCATCCAAGTTTCTCAGTGATCCGGCTCTGATAGCAATATTATGTTTAACATCAATGAACCCAGGAAAACTAATACTAATCGCAGTAACTTCAAAGTCACTTTCTTTTACCAATTTTGCTAAAGATTCATAAAAAGTATTGGCAGAGCCATTTGAAATTTGATACTGACCTTTACCCGTTAAGTTATCGTTTCTATCAAAAAAACCATACCTGATATACTTTTGCCCAACGTCTACTGTTAATACCGCCATTGCCGCATCTCCTGTTCGAGTTAGTTAGTTTAGTTTGCATACCTTGATAGTTAGAATAATATTATCCAGTTTAAATGTAAATACATTCAATGAATATTATTGAATGTATTGAGAAAATTCCTTTATAATAAAAAGTAAGAAAGGTAATTAACAAAATGGTTATAAATAAGCAGGCTATGCGCAAAAGCAATGAGATTTCCGTCATAAAACACGTTATTAATTATGGACCAATTTCTCGTAGCCAAATTTCTAAGGATCTTTCAATCAATAAGGTTACAATTTCAAGTATTTTAGATGATTTACTAACTAAAAAATATGTCACAGAAATAGGTGAAGGTGAAAGTACCACTGTTGGCGGTAGAAGACCATTACTTGTCTCCTTTAATTCTAAATACGGATACTTTATCAATTTAGAATTGGGTTCTAATTCACTTAAAATTATGGCTACTTTAGCAAATGGTTACATTAATCGTTTTGAAGAAATAGCGTTAACTAATAAAAGCAGAAGTATTAAAGAAGTACTAAAAAAGAAAATCTCCGATTTTCACATATTAGGTACACAAAGAGGATTACTTGGTATTTCCCTGGCAATCCATAAAAAGGAACAGCCAAAATGTAATTTATTAGACACCTGGCTTAAAGAAAACTATTCTGTTCCCGTAATAGTTGCCAATAACGCTGATGCGGCAGCAATTTTTCAACGAGATTTTTCTTCTAATAATCACATAAAAAATCTGATAACAGTTGCCATTGACGAAACCATTAATGCTGGCATAATTATTAACGAAAATTTATATACAGGATTGGGAAATAATGCAGGAGATTTGGGTGAAATGCAATTTTTGTCAACAAGAGATGAAACACTAAAACTATTTAATCCTGAAATATATTGTTCTCAAGAAGCCATATTAAAAAATATCTCCCAAGCTAAAGGACTAAATAATTTATCCATTCAACAAATAGCAAAATTATACTTTAAAGGAAATAAGCAAGTTAGTGAATCTATTTCTCAATTTGTTAAATGCTTATCTCTTGTGCTAAATAATCTTATTGCTACCTTTTCACCACAAATGATAATTCTTGACTCAACCTTACTTGAAAACATTCCTAACTTACTTATTCAAATAAAAAATAATCTACCAATTTTAAGAAAACATAAAACACAATTGCAAATAGCCCGTAAATCGCGATTTGCACCTCTTTTGGGAGGTTATTCACTTTTGTTACGAGAAGTATTTGAATTAGGAAACAAGAGGTTGCGACTTATTCCTTAAAAATAATTTGACAAAATTCATGTAAGGGATTACATTATGCATGGTTAGTTAGTTCACTTTACATACCTGATTAAACAATCTTTTAGGAGGATTTTATCATGCATAACATAATGACAACTATGCAACAAAAGCTACTGCCTAAACTGGCAAAAGTTGGTAACTTAAAATATATGATCGTTCTTAGAGACGGAATGATCATTACTATTCCATTTACTATTTTTGGATCAATATTTATGATTATTGCGCAACTACCTATTCCAGGTTGGGCAAATATTATTAAACCTTTTGCACCTGCCTTAAACGCTTGTGTCACGGTTACATTTGGAATTCTAGCATTAATAGTAGCAATGGGAATTAGCTACCAAGCAGCTAAAGCTAACAAGATGGATCCAATGTCCACTACTGCTATTGGTACTATAGCTTTCTTAATGGCAATGTTAAATAACAAATTAGCAATTGATCCATCTCAACTAGGCTCAGGTGGTATTTTTACTGCTATTGTAATTTGTATCTTAACAGTAGAAGTAATGCGTTTCTGTATTAATCATCACTGGGTTATTACTCTACCTGATTCTGTACCACCTGCAGTTGCAAACTCTTTTTCATCCTTAATCCCTGGTGCTGCAGCTTTATTAGTTGTATGGATTATTAGAGTAGTATGTAACATTGATATCAATAGTGTAGTTACAATGATCTTCAGTCCCCTCGTAGTAGGTCTTTCAAGTATTTGGGGGGTTGAACTAGCGATCTTTCTTGTTTGTTTACTATGGACTGTTGGAATTCATGGCACTAATATTGTGGGCAGTATATATACTCCAGTATTCTTAACTTTTTTAACTCAAAACATTAATGCAGTTGCAAAAGGAAAAGCTCCAATTAACATTACTGCAGACGGATTTTTAAATTTTGGTATGACCATTGGTGGCACTGGTGCAATTTTAGGATTAGTTCTTTGTATGTTTACCGCCAAAAGTAAAAGATATCAAGCAATGCGCAATTTAAGTATCATGCCAGCTATCTTTAATATCAGTGAACCGGTTATGTTTGGTGTACCGGTTGTCTTGAATCCAACATTAATGATTCCATTTATTTTAGTTCCAATGATTCTACAATTTATTACTTACTTTTTAATGAAGCTTCACATCATCGGAATGATTGTAGCCCAAGTACCTTGGACAACACCAACAATCATTAGTGGATTTTTAATGACTGGTGGAGACTGGAGAGCAGCGGTGTGGCAAGCAATTGAATTGATATTTGCTATACTTGCCTACTATCCGTTCTTTAAGTCACTTGACAGACAGGCCTTAAAGCAAGAAGAAGCAGTTAATAATTAATATTATTAACTTTCAAAAATTCAGATAACAAATAAGGAAAATCTAAATGATTTTCCTTATTTGTTATATCTTTTATTTTTCATTATAAATATACTCTCTTATCACAAAAATTTTTAAAACTTCCAATCAGACAGATGGAGGGGAATATTATTATTTTTACCAAAATATTTCTTAAATGCAGTGCCAAATGACAAATGATCTTTAAGATGATTGCGATAGGCGTCTCTAATACTTAAAATTGCTGTCACAGTTAAATTAGTAGTCACAATTATCAGTATGCTAATAAATATATATAAAAGATATAGCATTTTAACCCTCCCACTCTTAATGTAATACTTTTCTAATACACTACTACACAGTAGAAACATTGTCAATACTTTTTTGGAAAAATAAATAGACTAATAATCAAATTGATTACTAGTCTATTTTAATTTGTGTTAAATCATACGTATTATTTAATACATATATTTCTCTATAGTTGTCTTAGGATCCATTCCTGCACGAATTTTTAGTTCTAATTCAATTGCCACATCAGCAATAATAACTTGCGGATCAATAACATTATATGGATGCTCTGGCGCCTTTTCCTGAGCTAAAGATAATTCAGTACAGCCAAGTAAAATTACATTACAGCCATATTGATCATGCATAATGCGTAATATGCGGTGATACAGTTCGCCATCAACTACGCCTTTTTCTTTAATGTTAGAATAAATCAGCTCAGTAACCATTGGTTGAATCTCAGGACCACCCAGTTCTACTTCACAACCTACCTGTTTAATTTCGTCTTCGTACAGATGATCATAAATCGAACCTTCCGTAGCAATCAAGCCAATCTTTTTTTCCTTAGGAAAGTCACTTGCAAATTTATGTACAGCAATACGCATCATATGTAAAAAAGGAATATCAGTTAGTTTAGCCAAGTCATCATAAAAATAATGTGCAGTGTTACATGGCATCACGAAAAAATCAGGCTTTAACATTGCTTGCTGGAGCACATCATCACGCAAAGCATTGAAAAAATTAGGTTGGCTGTGGTCTTTGATATAAGCCGTGCGGTCAGGAATTTGGGCATCATTAACTAAAATATAATTCAGATAGTCCTGATCTTTAGTAATCTTTATACGGTGATTAATCATGCGGACGTAGCTTTCCGTAGCAATTGTACCCATACCGCCAATAATACTAAAAAAATGTTTCATTAATACCTGCGTTTCTAACCGTTAAAATGTTCTTTTTGCCCTTCAAGTTCATCAATTACCTGTTGTGCAACTGTAATATCAGACGGATAAGGAGTATCTACACCCCGTATTTTTTGAAAACTATCCTCACCTTTACCACAGATTAGGACAACATCACCCTGCTTGGACATAGTAATTGCATCATGGATGGCCTTCTTACGATCTAACTCAATTGTGACATCAACTTTAGAATGATCAATGCCAGCATCAATTTCCTGTGCTATATCCATGGGATCTTCAAAGCCAGGATCATCTGTTGTCAAAAAAGTTTTATCAGCGTATGCATTTAGACTGTTACTAAAACCGGGACGACGAGAAACTCCTTTGTCACCAGGTGCCCCCACAACGACAATAATTTTAGGATTATTAAATTCTCGTTGTATAAAGCCCATAAGAGCCATCATTGAGGCCTCATTATGTGCAAAGTCCACTACCACTACTCCGTGCTTCTTTGTAACTTCTGTTTGCATTCTTCCAGGGACGGTAACTTGACTAATACCTTTAGCAGCATCGTCATGATTCATTCCGGCTAGTCCTGCACCAATTACTGCAGCGGTACCGTTAGATTCGTTAAAATCACCCAACATCTTTAACTGGTAATCGCCAGCTATTTTAAGTTGCTTTGCTTTGCTCGTAACACACAATACCTGGAACCTAGTCCGGGACATATCAAGTTCTTGGGTTGAAAAGCGAAAATCAATGGTCTGCTTCAAATCCGGATTAGTAAACTTCTCGTCAGCAAACAAATAAATACTGTCTGGATCAGTAGTTGTCATAGCCGCAGCATAAACTTCAGGGAAATGATCAGTCTGAGCGTTAATAATACATTTACGAGCATTAACCAGCAGTTGCAACTTACAATGTAAATAATCAGCAAAATTGGGATGCTCATTGGGCCCAATATGATCAGGTGTAATATTTAAGAAAAAGCCCAGGTCATAGGTTAATCCAAATACCCTGTTTTTCTTATAGGCCTGACTGGAAACTTCCATAACCATATGCGTCATTCCGTTATCTACAGCTATTCGCATATCACGGAACAAATCAAGTGATTCAGGTGTAGTCAAACTAGACTTAAAAGTATCATCTTTTTTAGGTCCCACAACTGTGTTGACTGATGAAATTAGCGCGGTTTTACCGCCGTTAACCTGATCTAACATCCCCTTTAAAAAGTAGGCCGTTGTAGTCTTGCCTTTAGTACCAGTAATAGCTATTAAATATAAATCGTCTTGCGGGAAACGGAAAAATGCCGCAGACAATAACGCCATTGCTTTGGAAACATTGCGCACAATCAGTGCATGCATTCCCTTACCTTCCGGATAGGGTTGTTCTGCTACATAACAATTAGCACCATTAGCTTTCGCCATTGACAAATAAGTGGGACGAAAACCAGCACCTTTACAGAAGAATAGTGTATCAGTATGGACGTCACGCGAATCATACGACACATACTCCATCTTAGAAGATATAGTATCTTGGACCGCACTCGATTTAAGCAAATGGTGTTCTTTTAAAATTAAAATACAGGTATTTAAAGAAATACTCATGCTATACTCCTCTATTTATTATCTCAGTCAAAATTATACCACAGCTATGCTGGAGTTTTTTCACTCTTTAAGTTTAAAGGCAGGCAAATAATGAAACGGGTCCAATCTTTATCAGATTCACAGCGAATTTTGCCCTGATGAAGATCAACAATACTTTTAGTAATCGATAGACCTAGCCCTGTACCACCCGTTTGGGTATTACGGGAACCTTCGACTCTGTAAAAACGTTCAAAGATTTTTTTTAACGAATCTTCCGGAATTTGAGCACCATTGTTTTCCACCCGTAACTCAACTTCATTGTTATTAACTAAATTAGCAATTAAATTAATTTGTGTTGCACCTGTACCATACTTGAGCGCATTAGTGATGAGATTATTATAAACACGTACCAGCTTTTCCGCATCAGCTTGAATAGTTAAATTCTTGGGTCTTGCTTCTATATTAAATACTATCCCTTTTTCCTGACCTTCGAATTCAAACCCCGCGGCAACTTGCTCTAACATAGAAAAAATATGTAAAGAAGACAAATTTAATTTGGTACTAGTTGATTTTAACGTTGTATACTCAAGCAAATCATGAGCCAGCGATTTCATTTGTTCAGCCTTCATATATGCAATATTAAGGTATCTTTGTTGATCTGCTGGATTTGACACCCCCGATTTCAGTAAACCCAAATAGCCGATGATAGAAGTTAAAGGCGTTCTGATATCATGAGAAACATTGCTAATCAGTTCGTCCTTTGACTTTTCAATCGCTTTTTCTTCATTAATCGCATTTACTGTACTATCCACTAACGAATTAATTGAATCAATTACTTTTTGCAAATCAGTTTTGACTTTAAAAGAAATTGTATGGTCAAAATGTCCCTTAGCAATATAATGCAGTTCAGAAATAACATGTCTTAACTGCATTTGATGATAGCGCCGAATTAAGCGCCAGTACAGAACGATTAAATCACCAATACCCATGAAAATAATAAAGGTATTCTGCCAGGACCATAAGTGGCGCCCGCCAGCAAAAGTAATGGTCTTTTTTAGAAAATAAATCCCGTTAACCAGGTTTTTATCTTGTAAAATTGTCAAGTTAATTAAAATAATCACTGACAGGTTCAATAGTAGCTCTAGAACTACCGTTATAACGCCTTCAGCAAACAGCTCACTTTTTTCCGCGGCCGTCAGCTTGACCCTTTCTTTTTTCATCTAGTTAAGCCTCAACTTTATAGCCTACTCCCCAGACGGTCTGAATAACATCTTCACCACCCGTTGCTGATTGAATTTTGTCACGCAGGTGTGAAACATGTACCATAACGGTTTTAGCAGAAACTATTGATTCCTGTTGCCAAACCCGTTCAAAAATTTCATCCGCTGAAAATACCCGGTTAGGATGACTGGCAAGCAAGTATAAAATACCAAATTCTAAGGCAGTCAACTGAATATCTTTACCATCAATTGTCTTAACTTCGTGTGAATCACGGTTAATAATCAGTGGTCCCACCTCTAAAATATCAGGTTCATCATCCTTAACCTGCTTTTGACTGCGACGCAAAAGTGAACGAACTCGTGCCATTACTTCCAAAGGATTAAACGGTTTAGAAACGTAGTCATCTGCTCCAGTAATCAAGCCTTGAATTTTATCCATGTCACCAGTTTTGGCTGATACAATAATAATTGGGATATCAGAATCTTTGCGTACTTCCTTGATAACATCAATTCCGCTCATATTAGGCATCATGATGTCTAAAATCATTAATGCAATATCTGGCGTCGTAGTTAATTTCGTAATTGCTTCTTTGCCGCTATAGGCAACAACTGGAGTGTAACCTTCATTTTTAAGATAAATACTTAACAGCTCGACGATTTCTTTATCATCGTCAACAACTAAAATTTTCATAGGGCTAATTTCCCTTCTTTTTATTTATTGATTATTTTCGCTTTATTTCATTATTCCACTAAATATAGTTTAGCAGAATCTATGTCTAATATTTTAGTCAATTTTGTAACAAACTACTAATATTCAAGCATAACTTTATCGTTTTATTAAAAAAGCCGGATAATTACCAGCTTAACTTTTATTTTAAACTATTAATATTGTTCAAATATTTAATCAGCCACTGGCGATCAATGAAGCCCACATTTTTGCCATTATTATTTTGCACGGCAACTTCATTTTGATGACTCAAAAGTACCAGCAAAACAGCAATTTTTTCATTAATATTAATTACAGGCATTGCTGCCAGCGAATTAGAATCAGTTTGCTTAAATTCATTAAATAAGGCTGCTTGCTTTAATGGAGTTTCATATAAATTATTCCCTAAACTGCCTTTGAAAAAGTCTCTGACAAAATTATTTGCAGGATGGCGTAAAATTTCTTGTGGCTGATCGACCTGTAATAATTTGCCATCCTTCATAACGCCAATCCTGTCAGCTAAGTGCAGAGCTTCATTCATATCATGCGTCACAAATAAGATTGTATTATGCAGCTGCTTGTGCAAATTGATCACCAGCTCTTGTAAATTTGCGCGCGAAAGTGGATCCAAAGCGCTAAATGGTTCATCCATTAAAACAATCGGGGGCTTTGACGCAATCGCGCGTAAAATTCCAATTCTTTGTTGTTCGCCACCAGACAGTTCATGCGGGTAACGGTGAGCATATTCTTGTGGATTGAGACCAACTTTTTCCAATAAATTTGCCGCCATTTCCGCCAGATCAGCTTTAGCACCTTGAATTTCTGGAATCAAAGTAATATTTTTAGCAACAGTCATGTTGGGAAAAAGAGCAATTTGTTGCAAAACATAGCCAATTTTCCAGCGCAATTTTTGGACGTTATAATCAGTTGTAGGCTGCTCATTAACTAAAATCTGGCCCGTACTAGGATCTTCCAAACGGTTAATCATTTTAATCGACGTAGTTTTACCACTGCCTGAATTTCCTACCAAAACGAAAAGTTCGCCTTGCTGAATATCTAAATTAAGATCGTTAACTACTACTTTATTAGCAAAAGTTTTATTTACATGCTCAAATTTAATCGCTGAAGTCATCTTACTTCTCCTTAAGCAAATGCTGTTTTACTAAAAAATGATGCGCTACTCGTCCAGGATCCATATTTTTAACATTAACTTCATAGTTCATTTCCTGCATCTGCTTTTCGGTAATCTTGTTAGCCAGCTTATTCAAACTGTGGACAATTTGCGGATGCTTGCGGGCAAAATCATTGGTCATTAAAGGAGCGCCTTGATAAATAGGAAAATTATGCTTGTCATCTTTTAAAATACTCAAATGATATTGCCGCAATTCACTATCAGTTGAATAAGCATCAACTATGTTAACTTTATTCTGATTGATTGCCTGGTAACGCAACGCTGGCTCCATTGACTTGACGGGGAAATCAATTTTGTATAATTTCTTAATACCCTTGAACCCATCACCACGATCAATAAATTCTAATGTCATTCCCCCTTTTAGCTGATTGGTAATATTAGCCAAATCACTGATCTTTCTTAAATGATTTTTATTTTTAAATGAAGTTTTAACTGCTAAGGCATAAGTATTGTCATACGCCATGGGTTTAAGCAAAGTGAGCTTATCCTGTTTGTTCAGCAATTCTTTTGCTTTTTCATAGGTTTCCTTTTCAGACAAACCGGCCGTTTTAACCAGGGATTTTGCGAAGGTTTCCAAAACAGTTCCCGTAAATTCTGGATAAATATCTATTTTATTATTTTTCAAAGCAGTATATAAAAAGGTGGTTTTACCAAAATTAGGTTTCAACGTCAATTGAACGTGTGGATCGTCTTGTTCAATTAACTCTTTATACATGTTAATCAAAATTTCTGGTTCAGAACCTAACTTACCGGCAATTGTAACTGTTTCTTTCTGACTAGTAACAGTTTGATAAATTCCACTTCCTGCTAAGAAGATGACACTAGCTCCTAATATTCCCAAAGCTGCTTTAACTGATGCGTGTTCCAACCACTTAATCAACGCGCTTAAAGTAATCGCCAAAACGCCAGAACAAACAGCGCCTATTACAATTAGTCCGGTATTGTTGCGGTCAATTCCTAATAAAATAAAACTGCCCAAGCCTCCAGCACCAATTAAAGCTGCCATGGTGGCAGTACCAATAATTAAAACTAAGGCCGTCCTAATACCAGAAATGATCGTCGGCATAGCTAAAGGTAACTCCACCTTAAGCAGTTTTTGCATGCGTGACATGCCAAAAGCGCCAGCAGCTTCTTCTAGCGCTGGATCGATTTCAGTTAATCCCAGGTATGTATTCTGAAAAATCGGTAATAGTGCATATACCACTAAAGCGATCACGGCAGGTACTGTTCCGATACCAACAAGCGGAATTAATAAACCTAGAAGTGCTAGTGACGGAACGGTCTGTAAAATACTGGCAACTTGCAATAATAATTCTGCTATTTTAGTATGCTTTACTGCCCAAAAGGCCAAAGGCATGGCAATCATCATTGCAATCAGCAACGAAACTAACGATATTTGCAAGTGCTGTAATAAAGCAACTCCCAAATCGCCTTTGCGTTCGCTTAAAATCTGGATAATTTGATTCATCGCTTAATTCCTTTGTTACTTTTTAAAATTTGAATTATAACCAAATTATATTAATAGTGTTGAACCTGATAAATTTCATTTGTTTTACCATAACACAAACTAATGGTTAAAAAGTAATTATTGCTTACACCGTTATTCAAGGCAAAAAAAATCCCGGTCTATAAGACTAGGAATTTTTTGAATACATCTATTCAATTTCTTTTTTACCAGTATATAACTCATAGTAATAACCCTTCTTCTTAAGAAGTTGTTCATGATTGCCGGCCTCTATAATATGGCCATGATCAAGTACCAGAATTAGATCCGAGTTAACAATTGTAGACAAGCGGTGAGCTATGACAAAGCTAGTACGACCAGCAAGCAAGTTATCCATACCAGCTTGTACCAGTTTTTCCGTTTGAGTATCAATGCTTGAAGTGGCTTCATCCAAAATCATCACTGGTTCATCTGCTATCATTGCTCGTGCAATACTGAGCAGCTGCATTTGCCCTTGAGATAAGTCTCCACCATTGCCATCGATGATTGTTTTATAACCTTCATCCAAATGATGAATAAATTCATCAGCATGAGATAAGTGTGCAGCCTGATATACATCATCATCGCTGGCATCGGTATTACCAAAACGGATATTATCCATCACTGTACCGGTAAACATGTGAGTATCCTGTAAAACAATTGACAGTGACTGCCGCAAATCATCCTTCTTGATTCTGTTAATAGGAATACCATCATAAGTAATCGTACCAGAATTAATTTCATAAAAGCGATTAATCATATTAGAAATCGTTGTTTTACCAGCACCGGTTTCACCAACTAAGGCTACTTTCATGCCTGGTTTAGCATCAATAGAAATATTGTACAAAATTTGTTTATTGGGCGTATAGCCAAAATTAACATGATCGAAGACAATATGTCCTTTAACTGTGACCTTCTTGATAGAGCCATCTTTTTGCGGTACGTTCCAGTGCCAGGCACCCTTAACATTTTCATCCTTGGTAATAGTGACGTCACCATTATCAATTTCAACGGGTTGATCCTCTAACTTAAAGATTCTTTCAGCACCCGCTAAAGCCATTACAATTGAATTTAATTGTTGTGAAATCTGGGCTATTGGCATTGCAAATTGCTTGGATAATTGCAAGAAAGCTCCAATGACACCTAATGAAAGTGGAGCAATACGGTTAATAGCAACTGCTCCACCTAAAATGGCGATTAAGACATACAGCAAATTGCCCATGTTACCCATAATAGGGAATAAAATTGTAGCGTATGTATGAGCTTTACCAGAAGCTACTTTTAAAGATTCATTATAAGCATCAAAGTCTTCTTCAACTTCAGGCTCATGGCTAAAGACTTTTATTACCTTAAGGCCATTAAGCATTTCTTCATTGTAGCCGTTAACTTGACCCAATTCTTTTTGTTGCAATTGAAAATAATGAGAGGACCGAACGGTCAAAAAACGGACGATTATAATAGAGAGTGCAAACACAATCAAGGTAAAGATAGTTAATTGCCAACTTAAAGCCAACATTGCACCCAAAACAAAGATGAGGTTCAACGCAGAGTTCATAAACTGCGGAATTGACTGCGAAATCATTTGTTGCAAGGTATCAATATCATTAGTATAGCAACTCATGATGTCGCCATAATCATTTTCATCAAAATAGGAAATTGGCAACTTCTCCATGTGCTCAAACATTTCCAGCCGCACTCTATATTGTACTTTTTGTGCTAAAACTGCCATTAACACAGCAAAAAGATAATTAGAAATAAAACCTATGGCATAGCAACCGAACATAACGGCAATCGCATGTAAAAGCGGACCAAAATTTGGCTGAGCTTCTTTAGTTAACGGAATGATGTAAGCATTAATCAAACGTTCAATAAATAGTGAACCTAAAACGTTTGCTGCAGCTGTTAAAATTATTGCAACCGTTGAAGCAATCAGCATCCAAGGACTTGTACTGGCAACTAATTTAAGCAGACGCCATAAAATTGTGGAACGCTTACCAGTATTCTGGCTGTTTTTATTTTCTACTGCTTTATCCAAATTAATCACCTACTTCTTCTGTTCTTCTTGAAACTTAGCAATAGAGCTGTATAAATCATTACGCTGCAATAGCTCTTCATGTGTCCCGATATCCTGAATCTTGCCTTCATCCATTACAATTATCCTGTCTGCATCTTTAATTGACACAATTCTTTGAGAAATAATAATTTTGGTGGTATCGGGCATATCCTTTGCCAAGGCTTCCCGAATTTGACGCTCAGTTTGTGTATCAACTGCAGAAGTAGAATCATCTAGTATCAGAATCTTCGGCTTTTTGAGCAATGCTCTTGCAATAGTGATTCTTTGCTTTTGACCACCAGAAACATTATTTCCGCCTTGCTCGACCATAGTATCATATTGGTCTGGCATTTCACGGATAAAGTCATCAGCGTGAGCAATTTTTGAGGCAGCGATAATTTCTTCATCTGTTGCATTTTCATTGCCCCATTTGAGGTTTTCCTTTATAGTGCCTGAAAACAAAACATTATTTTGTAAAACCATGGCAACATTATCACGCAACGTCTTTAAGTCATAAGACTTAACATTGTGTCCTGATACACGCACTGCTCCGGAATCGGTATCGTAAAGCCGCGGAATCATAGAAACTAATGTGGATTTTGATGCCCCCGTACGACCAATTATTCCTATTGTTTCACCCGGCCTGATATTTAAATTAATATCACTTAAAGCCAGTTCCTTATCATCTGGGTCATACTTAAAGTTGACATGATCAAAAATCACTTCTCCATTATTCACATGCTTTAACGGTTTACGTGGATTCTCAATTGAAGGCTTTTCATTAATAACAGCAGCAACCCTATGACCACTAGCTCCTGAAACTACCAGCTGAGTAATGATCATAGCCAGCATATTCAGGCTGCCCAAGACAGAGTTGGAATATGAGAACATTGAAATTAATTGACCAGTCTGTAAACTGCCACCCACTATTTCCTTAGCACCAAACCAGCAAATAGCTAAATTAGAAATATTCAAAACAGCCATGACAATCATTGAGTTAAGAGACATGATCTTCTGAGCTGTAGCAAAAAGTCTATAAATAAAGCCGGCTGATTTTTTAAACTTGACAGTTTGTGCTTCTTCTTGCACATAGGTTTTGACTTCGCGAATACCACGAACATTTTCCCTCACAACCTGATTCATACGGTCATAACCGCGGAAGATTTTAGGAAAATATTTGCTGGCACTTTTTATTACCAAGCCTAAAAGGATTACAAAAACTGGTGCAATTACGACAAAAACAAGTGACAATTGTGGACTAACTATTATTGACATGATAATTGAAACCAGCAACATCATTGGTGCCCGGACTGCTATTCTAATCAGCATTTGATAGGACATTTGAATGTTATTAACATCAGTAGTCATCCTCGTAACTAGACTCGCGCTGGAAAACCTGTCAATATTTTCAAATGAATAATCTTGCACATGATAGAACATATCTTTACGCAAGTTAGCCGCAAAACCAGAAGCAGCATGAGCAGAGGCATAACTGGCACCGGAACCTAAAACAAGTGAAACAACTGTTAACACTAGTAAAATAACACCATTTTTAGTGATATATGACATATTTCCCTTCATAATGCCATTGTCTATTAATATACCAACTAAATACGGTATTAACATTTCAATGATAACTTCACCAGTAACAAATAATGGCGACAGCAAAGACAGTTTCTTATACTGCCTGATTGACTTTCGCAGAGTGTTAATCATTAAATACCTCTTTCTAATTTATTAATGCGTTCTTTTTTAACGTGTATTCAGTTTAAAAAGGATAAATAGATTCATAATAAATCTATTTATCCTTTAAAACATATAGTTATCTAAGTATAGCTCTTTTCTTGACAAAAAGCACCTATTTGCTCTTATCAGCTGGTGAAAAGGCTGAACCAATAATTTCATAATGCCGGCGGAACAACCAGCGAATGCCATACGCTACCGCTGCAATAATTAAGTTATATATTCCTGGCAAAGCTGGGTTGATCACTTGTAACGCAGGCAGGCCTAACACGCCAAAGCAGATGAAGAGCATGCCCATCAGTAAAACAAAACCCCAGATTAATTTTGACCACGGAATTTTACGATTTTTACTGCCATTAGGCAAAACCCAGTCATTATATTTGGTCATGAAAACGCCTAGTGAAGCACCAACAATCAGCAGCGTTAATACACCCATTTGCGAATTATATTTATCATTCTTTTGGAACAAGCCAATTAAGCCAAAAAGGCCAAAGAAAATAGCAACATAAAATAAGGCATTATCCGTCGCGTATTGCCAAAATGGAATATCTGAGGCTTTTTTCTTTTTGGGTTTTAACATATCTGCAGCCTTAAGCTTAGGCGACATATTATAATATGTGCTGGCTGGTTGACCATGACGTTGAACAATTACCAAGTCTTTTAAAAGCTCATCCACTCTTTTTTGTGCATCTTCTTGACTCATTTTACCCTGTGTTTCCAGTTCTTTTTGCAAACGAAAAACATAGTCAGAGTTCTTATTACTAAGCTGCTTACGCAACTCAGCAGGCTGCATTTGCTTAACTTCGTCATCCTTATTCTGATTAATTACTTTTTCTTTTAACTTTTCCTGCTTATTAGTATCTATCTTAGCTTGTTCTTCAGTTTTCTTTTCTGCCATTATTTTTTCCTAAACGTTAAATCTAAATTCAATAATGTCGCCATCTTGAACTTCGTAATCCTTGCCTTCAAGACGTAGCTTTCCCGCTTCTTTAACCTTTTGCATAGTTTCATACTGATCGAGGTCAGTAAATGAAACTACCTCAGCGCGAATAAATCCTCGCTCAAAATCAGAGTGAATAACACCTGCGACTTGCGGAGCCTTCATTCCCTTATGAAAAGTCCATGCACGTGTTTCAGGGCCACCAGCCGTAAAGAAAGTCCTCAGACCCAAAATATGGTAGGCCGCACGGATTAACCGGTCAAGGCCAGATTCGGTTACGCCTTCTGCTTCTAAAAACTCGGCTTTTTCATCGTCATCCAAGCCAGCAATTTCTTCTTCGGTTGCAGCAGATATACCTAAACATTCCGCATTTTCACTTTCTGCGTGTTTTTTAACCACTTGGTAGTACTGGTCTTTTTTCGGATCGGCCATTGAACTTTCAGCGATGTTAGCTACATAGATAACGGGTTTATCCGTTAACAAGAACAAAGCCTTCACAATTTTTTGCTCATCGTCATTAAAACTGATTGAACGGACAGCTTTACCTTCTTCTAAAACAGGCTTAATTTTTTGCAAAACATTAAATTCTGCTTTAGCCTCTTTGTCATTTTGCTGGGCAATCTTTTTTACCTTATTAATACGGCGATTAACGGCGTCAAGATCTGCAATTGCCAATTCCAAATTAATAGTGTTAATATCTTCTTCCGGATCTACTTTACCAGTGACGGAAGTAATATTATCATCTTCAAAGGCCCTAACAACATGGATAATAGCATCTGTTTGCCTAATATTTTCCAAAAATTTATTACCCAGACCTTCGCCTTTTGAAGCACCCTTAACTAGTCCGGCAATATCGGTAAACTCAAAAGTAGTGTGAACAATTTTCTTAGCCGGAATTAATTCCTGAATTCGAGCCAGTCTCTTGTCCGGAACCTCAACCATTCCGACATTAGGCTCAATCGTTGCAAACGGGTAGTTGGCCATTTCCGCACCCGCTTTAGTAATTGCGTTAAACAAAGTTGACTTGCCAACGTTAGGCAATCCAACAATCCCAGCAGTTAATGACATTTTAATCCTCTTTCTTTAACAAAATCAGTTATTTTCTTGATTAATATCCGGACGGGCTATTTCTCCTTTAGGGACATAAAGCGTATTTTTAATATTAACCGGATCATTAGCCTTAGTTAAAACTTTTTTTAAGTTATGCGCGAATTTTGAACGCGGCATCATTACGATATGGCCACACCCCATGCATTTTAACCTGATATCAGCTCCTAAACGCAAAACTTCCCAGTCATTAGTTTTACAAGCATGTGGTTTTTTCATTAATACCGTATCTGCCAAGCCATATGTAATTTCTTTATTCATCAATGTCAACTCCCAGAACATCGAGTATCCTATTCAGCTCGTCTGTTGAAGAAAAGCCAATCGACAAATGGCCGCTACCCTTTTTGCTTGCGGAAATGTTGACAGTTGAACCCAGCTTATCAGCTAATTGATGTTCGGTAGCACGAATAAAAGGTGATTTATGTACTGACTTTTTGCGCGGCTTTTTAGAATTAAGATTGGCTACCAGCGCCTCAACTTTGCGTACCGGCATCCCTTCCTTAACCACCTGCTTGGCTACTTCATCAATTTTGTCCTTATTCTTTAAACCTAAAAGCGTTCTGGCTTGTCCCATTGAAAGCTCACCGTGCTGTAATAAATGCTTAGTTTTATTAGGGAGTGTCAGAAGACGCAAGTAGTTAGCAATATACGGACGGGACTTACCCATTCTTTTAGAAACTTCTTCTTGGGTCAAACCCAAGTTTTTTTGCAACATTTCGTATGCCTGAGCTTCTTCAAGAGGCGTTAAGTCCTCACGTTGCAGATTCTCTAAAACGGCAACTTCCATCATTTGGCTTTCGCTAAAATCACGGACAATGGCGGGTATAGTAGTCTTTTTAGCTAGTTTTGAAGCACGGAATCTGCGTTCACCCGCAATAATTTCATAGCCTTTAACCGACTTACGCACAATAATCGGTTGAAAAACACCATTTTCTTTAATCGAATCAGCCAGCTCCTTAAGAGACTTATCATCAAAGTTTTTACGTGGCTGATAAGGATTAGGTCTAATATCGCTTAAATTTAAATCCTGAATTTCTTCTTCATTATCTTCAATTTGCGGCTCGTCTTCAAACAAGGCTTCGATTCCCCGACCTAAACCACCATGCTTTTTAGTATCTTTATTTCTTGAGTTTCTTACCATGATTCTTTAACACCTCCTTAGCTAAATCATCATAAACTTCAGCACCACGAGAATTTGGGGCATATTCAGTAATTGCTTCTCCGTAACTAGGAGCTTCAGCCAGCTTAGTAATTCTCGGGATAATAGTTTTATAAACCTTATCAGAAAAATAGGAACGTACTTCTTTTACAACTTCTGCACCTAAATTAGTCCGAGCATCCAGCATGGTCAGCAAAACGCCCTCAACACCTAAATCTTTATTAAAGTGTTTTTGCACTAAACGGATGGTATTAAGCAGCTGGCTAAGCCCCTCCATAGCGTAATACTCGCTTTGAACGGGAATTAAAATTGAATCAGATGCCGTAAAAGCATTGATAGATAATTGTCCTAATGAAGGCGGACAATCAATAAAAATAAAATCATAATTGCCGCTAATTGAATCTAAAGCTGATTTCAAGCGCGTTTCTCTGGCCATCATACTGATTAATTCCGTTTCAGCCCCAGACAAATTGATAGTTGCCGGAACTAGATCTAGCCGCTTAGTTGAAGTATGGAAAATCGTATCTTTAAGGGGAACATCATTAATCAAAACGCTGTAAATATCTTGATCAATAGCAGATTTTTCAATCCCCAGGCCAGAGGTTGCATTACCCTGCGGATCAATGTCGACAATTAAGACTTGATAACCGCGTTCCGCAATCGAAGCCGCTAAATTTATAGTTGTTGTCGTTTTACCGACGCCACCTTTTTGGTTAGCAACTGAAATTACACTCACCATATTTTCCATGCCTTCCTACTTTCTTTTCAATTCAATCGTAATCATATAATCATCCGGATCATTATTTTCTTTGAACTTAACCTTGATGCCAGACTGTTGTGCGAGTTTTATTGCCTTTTTGATTGTATTAATTTGTACTTTCAAATCTTTAGGAATGCGATTAGCTGCTCGTCTTGTTTGTTCTGCCTGCTCTTTTTCTTTATCCTTAACTTTTTTGCCTGCAAAATATTGTTCAACATTTTTAACAATTTTTTCGGTGTCGCTAACATTCAGGTTATTTGCAAGTATTTCGTCTAAGACACGACCTTGATCTTTCTCGCTTAATCCCACTAAGCAACGACCATGACGTGGTGAAATTTCACCACTGGCCAAATAACTTTGTACCTTTGGTGTTAACTTTAAAAGACGCAACTTGTTCGCAACATAAGATTGTGACTTGCCAATATTTTGGGCCAAGGTAGTTTGAGTCAGGTTGTTTAATTTCATAAGATTACTATAAGCCTGTGCTTCATCAATCGGATTTAAATCTTCCCTTTGCAGGTTTTCAATTAAAGCTAATGATGCAGCCTGGCTATCATCCATGTTATTAACTATTGCCGGTATTTTTGCCCAAGCAAGCTGCTTTGCGGCTCTCAGTCTGCGCTCACCAGCAATAATTTCATAATTGCCCTCTTTTTCACGTACAACAATTGGTTGCAGTAACCCGTCTTTATCAAGGGTTGATGCCAACTCATGAATTGATTCTTCAGAAAACTGGTGCCGCGGCTGAAAAGAATTGGGTTTTATTTTACTTAGCTCAATATCCTGAATTTGCTTATTTTTAGGTATTTCTTCATGATGACGTAAAGAAGAAAATAATGACATTTTGAGTCCCCCTGTTTAATGAATTGGTTTGCGGTGCGGAGTTCCCGCCTGCCGCGGATATTTCTTAGGCGTAGCCTGCACTTTTTCTATCAGAATCAAAGTGCGCTCTTCAGTACTCTGAGGTAATTGTAATTCTTTAACTGCAATGACCTTACCACCTAAAACTTTTAAGGCTTTCCGAGCTGATTTCAGTTCGTCTTCAGCTTTTGGCCCCTTGAGAGCAATGAAATTGCCACTTTCTTTAATTAACGGCAAACAATACTCACTTAAAACGGCCATGTTAGCAACAGCACGGGCAGTCACAACATCAAATTGTTCACGATATTGTTTATTTTGCCCCACATCTTCGGCACGACCATGAACCAAGGTAACATTCTTTAAATTTAACTGGGTGATTAAGCCCTGTAAAAAACTCAACCGTTTGCCCAGAGAATCGACGATAGTAACCTTTAATTCAGGCAGCATAATCTTCAATGGAATAGAAGGAAAACCGGCACCGGCACCAACATCACATAAAGTATCAGCCGCTTTTAATACTGAACCAAATGTGAAAAGAGGTGTGATACTATCCCAAAAATGCTTTAGATAGACCTCATCTTTTTCTGTTATTCGCGTAAGATTAACTTTTTTATTAGTCTCAATCAGACTGGTAAAGTATTGGTTAAATTGGTTGATTTGTTTTTCATTTAATTTAAAATTACGTTTTGATAATTCTTGGACGAACTGTTCAGGATTCATTTTTCACCCGTGAAACCTTGTTTCACACCCTTTAAATTTAACGCTAAAATTGGCTTAATGTAAAGTCAATGCATCCCTTTAATTATGAAATATTTTTCGACTGTCGTCAAAGTCTAAACGCATAAATTAAGCTATAATATCGTCAAAGGAGATAAATATGATTGTTACTTTAATTGTACTGGCTTATTTGACACTAAAAACCTACAAAGGATTCCAAACAGGCTTCACCAGATTAATTATTAATCTGATATTTGCTGCCATTGTTTTCATTACAGCTATTCTGTTTCAAAATCCTGTCGGCAATTGGCTTTACAGTCAGATTACCGGGCAAAATATTCAAACTACTTTAACTCCTGGAACCAACTTAATGCTCTTTCGCTTTCTGGCATTTTTTATCATTGTCTTTTTTGGCAAAATGGTTGTTAAGATTTTTAAAGGCTGGGTACCTAATAAAAATCCCCATGCAACTAACTTTGGCAATTTACTAGATAGCGTTTTAGGTGCTGTCGTATCTTTTTTTGCCAGTTATTTCTTCGTTTACATTATCCTGTCAATGCTTAATGCTCTGCAAAATCCGTGGTTTATTCAGCAAACTTTAGATTCATCATTTATTCGTTTCATCATTTATAACACACCTGGCTTATCCAACGGATTGTTCAACAGTATCTTCAGTATCAGCAGAACTGCTGCCTAAATTGAATAAAATAATCATCAGCGTTTAAACTTGTTAGTTTAGGCGCTGTTTTTGTTCAAACAATTAACAAAAATTTACTTTGATCTTTTAGCTAAAATAATTTAAGTAATTACGTTATATATACCTCTACACATAATAGAAATCCACATAATTTTTTGGCATATATTTGCCATTTGTTGTAGTAAACTTGTTATGAAGGTAATTTGAATAAGAAAAACTAGGAGGATAAATTGAAAAGTAAATTAACCTTAAAGAAAATTGTAACTATTTCTGCAGCCATTATTCTTGCAACACCCGTTTTCAGTAACGATCTGACGAAAACAGTTAGCGCAAAAACAGAATCTCAAAATAAGCAATTAAAGCAGGACAATAATCAAGTAAATAAAGATTCTGAGACTCAAAAGCCGCAAGAAAGCCAAAAGACAGATAAAGAAACAGATAAGACTGAAACCAATGTCCCCGAAGCCGAGACTCAAAATAAAAAGCCTGCTAATACCACTGCCAAAAAAGTCAAAACTTTCAAAGTAGCAATTATTAAAAAGAATTATGGTATTTATCTCGATAATTTTACCAAGAAGAAAGCAGCCAAGAAATATTTTCATCAAACATTTAATGTCAATAAAAAATTTACCCACAACGGCAAAACATACTACTGGCTTAACAAAAAGGGTATGAAGGCCATTGGCTACATTAATAAAAAAGCTGTAGCTACTCCTAATCAAGCTAAAACAATTGAGAAGACGCCGTATGTCAGTCAATACGTTCCTGTTAAAACCCCATGGGGCTGCGCAGGAGCGTCAATGGCGATGTTGTTGGGTTCTCAGGGGCAGAAAATTACCACTAGCTTGCTTACAAAAATTCAAAATAATTTACCAATGCAGCCAGTTAAAGGCGGACAAAAGGGCAATGTTTACACCGGTGTCGGTTTTGGCTATGTAATTAGTCCAGGTGCCTTAGCTAAATATGCCCGGACTTTTAAGAAGGGCAAAAAGATCATTAATGTTTCCAGTAAAAAACTATCAGTTGATGATCTTAAGATGTACATCCAGGCTGGCAAGCCAGTATTATACTATGGCTTTTCTTCATATCAAAAAGCCGGCGATTACAAGCGCAATCACTGCAAAGTTATCACTGGCTACAAGAAAGACAAGTTCTTAGTTTATGATCCACTCTATTATTCCAAGTTTGATAAAGAGAGTACTGGTAGCAAGAACATGAATTATGATCATGGTGCAATTGCTTGGGTACCAAAGAGTGCTATTCAAGCAGAATTTTGTCATAAAGCTCTCTCATTCAAATAATATACTTACTTACAAATTTAAATTGTAAGTAAAAAAGTGCCTTAGGGGCACTTTTTTATTACTTTTGAAAGTTATCATACTCAACGTGTTCATCGTTATAAACAAAAACTGCTCCAATGCGGTCAGGATCATCATGCCAACCAGTAACCGGCTTACCTGCAAAAAACAATCTCTTACATTCGATTTCAGCTTCAACTGAATACTTGGTAAAAGTAGTTACTCCGGCTAAATCAGTTTCAACCGGATAACCAGTTCGCGGATCAATTAAATGATGATACTTATGACCATCAACTTCTAAATAACGTTCATAAGTTCCGCTGGTAACTGCAGAACATTCTGGCACCATTACCGAAGCAATATTATTGCCACGAGACTCTTTTGGATCCTGTACTCCTACTGACCATTCACCACTGGCTCTCTTGGGTGAATCACCTACAAGTAAAATATTACCACCAAGATTAATAATTCCGGCATGAACACCGTATGCCCGCCAGTAATCTTTGATACGGTCGGCAATCCAGCCTTTAGCAATACCGCCTAAATCTAATTCCATGCCCTCTTTTTGTAAAAAAATGGTTTGATCAGCATCGTTTAGATCAACTTTAAACGGATCAATCAGTGCCATTCTTTGCTTAATTTGCTCAGCAGTAGGAACGTGAGCATTTTTAAAACCAATTGCCCATAACTTAACAACTGGGCCTATCAGAGCATTGAAACCAAAATTTTCCCGACTTTTTTCTACCGCCAATTTAACCAAATCGTAGGTACCACTTGAAACTTGAACTGGATGCTTACCTGCAGCATGATTAACATCCATTACTTCCGATTCATCACGATTAACTGTCAATAAGTCTTCATAATGGTCAATCAAAGTAAAGGAATCATTAATCACGCTTTGATCACGAGCACCAAAAACCTGCAAAGTGATTGCTGTACCCAAGGCATGATGCTGTCCTACTTGTTGTTCTAAAGCCAAATTTTTAATCATTATTTTATCCCTAATTTTCCAAATAGCTCTTTCTTATTTTCTCTTGCATTTGCTGGTCAATTCCTAATTGATTAACAATATAAGAATCAATTCCACCAAAATCTTCATTGATGGTAATCAAGCTGGTATCAAAATATGCGTTAGCAACTGAACCTAAAATACGCATGTTGGCCCGAAATTTATCATTTTCACCAGCTTTTTTAAACCTTTCATCGCGAACTTTACGGTAATCATTGAGCATTATATTGGAATAAAGGTAATCCTGGCGAATTGTTTCTAAATCTACGCCTAAAATATAAAGCAGTATTACTGTGACTAATCCCGTTCTGTCCTTACCTTCTGAGCAATGATATAAAACTGCACCATCAGTTGTAGCAGCAATTAAACTGACAATTTGATGAATATTATTCTGAGAAAATTGATTACTGATATGATCATGATACCTTTGACACATCATATAAAAGCCGGCATATTGATCCTTGCGGTATTGCTCAAATTCTCTGCTCATATCCAAACCATTACCACCGGTATTATCATCAGCCGATAATGGAAATTCATAATGAGCAACGCCATGAATGCTTTTATCAGAATTAGCTTTACATTCTGCTGGAGAACGCAAATCAATAATTTTAGTCAGACCATAATTAAGTAAAAATTGTTCATCTTCTGGCGTTATTTTACTTATGTTACCAGTGCGTAATAAGCGATGAAACTTAATCTGATGTCCGTTAAAGCCAATATAGCCACCTAAATCACGCGGATTACGAACAGATTTTACAGGTAAAATGACAGGTTCAGTCATGCCAACTTCCTTTCAAAAAAATAACCGAATAGGATACCCCCTATCCGGTTATTTTACTCTCTGCCAGTTAATCTAGCAAAAGTTTATTTATGTGCTTGCTCAACAAACTTAAAGAAGTTGTCCATCATACCATCTAATTGCTTGATGGTTGCTTCATCAGTCAATTCACCAGTTTCTTTGTTGAATTTATCTGGAGCTTGACCAATTAAAACTTCATTACCTGGTAAAACATTTGCACTCATATCAGGTGAAAGCAAAATTTCACGCATGTCTTCTTGAGCACGGCCAGTACCTTGTGAACCATATGATGCACCAGCAACAGCAACGGGCTTCATCTTCATAACGTTAGGACCAGCGTGTGAACCTAGCCATTCAAGACTGCTCTTTAAAGCAGCAGGAATTGTATGATCATATTCTGGAGTAGTAATTACAATACCATCAGCACTCTTAACATCTTCGATCCAAGCCTTGATAGTATCATCAGCCATTTCTGTTCTGCAGAAAGGTGTCAACTTGTCGACTTCTTTAACTTCAATATCTGCTTTGTCACTATAACGCTTGGCAATAAATTGTGCTAAAAAGCGATTATATGAAAAAGGTGCATTTGTACCAACAATTGCTAATATTTTCATTCTCAACCCTCCTATTTAGTTACTTGTGCGTACCAACTATCAACTTCATCGAAAAAGTGATCTAAGAATTTAACGGTTTCTTCATCTTTCAAGTCACTATTATCATCAAATTGCTTTGGTGCAACACCCATCATGAATTCATCACCATTGAAGACCTTAGCGCCAAAACCAGGTGCTAAAAACAGACTCTTCAAACGACTTTGTGAACGAGATGCGCCTTGTGGCATTGGTGAAGTTGAAACAATAGCAACTGGCTTACCCTTAAATGGGTGGGTTACACAAGATAACCACTCAAGCGCGCTACTTAAAGCACTGGTAACAGAGTGTTGTTGCTCAGGAGAACCGATTAATACCAAGTCGGCATCTTCAATTTCTTTACTCAAGGTTTGGACTGCTTCTGGGGCATCCTCACCTTCTTTAAACATTGGCAGCCCTTTAACTGTTGCCAGCTTAAAATCATACCTGTCGGCAAAACGCTTAGAAATAAATTTAAGCAATGCTTCATTAAATGAATTTTTGGCATTTGAGCCAGATAATGCAAGGATTTTCATAAAAACCACCTTTCAGGAAACTAATTTTACTGTTAATTATAGCATATCCGTACCTTTTTACCATGTTCCTGATTTCAGATAGCTTTAATAATTTAATACACTTGTATAGGTTATTTCCCTTACATTATGTAAGTAGTAAAAACCATTTTGGAGCTTTGCTTGTCTATTCTTCTGTCTTAAACAAAGAAACATTACTTTTCTTGCTGAGCCAATCGTTTAAAATTGCATCATTAATTTGTGCCTTTAAAACGTTGATAATTTGTGTTTGTGAAAAAGCTGCAATTTTATTAACTATTAATGAAGCAATTCCACTAGTAGTTATACAGTTAGCAATAATAATACTTCTGATTTTTTCTGCTGAATACTTACTATCCGGATATTGCTCTTTAAATTTTTCAGTTCCAAAATTTATTAAAGTATTAGCGATTATTTTATTGCCGCACTTACCTTCAACAAACATTGCCTTGAAGAGGTTCTCTTGTTCTTGGGCAAAATCAATATACGATAAATCCATGTCAATCAATGGTTCAGTAGTATATCTTTTTTGTAAAATTTTATTCCTTAAGTTGTCCGCAATTTTACGCAAAACCTCTTGGCGCAAATCTTCCATACTATCAAATTCAAGATACAAAGGCTGAGTAGAAAAATGGCCAGCCTTAGCAATGCTGCGGGCCGTTAAGCTTTCAACTCCATCCTTAACAACCATTTTATAAGCAATATTTAAGATCTTACTTTTCCCTATTTCTTTTTTTCTAGCCATTTTGTTTTTCCTTGATTAACATTAAAACATATTTTTTAAACCGGTTTTTTAGAACCGGTATTGCCGCCGGTGAAATATATTTAAGCACACAAATGTAATGAGCAGTTAATCCTCATTATTCAAGAATTCATCATAATAAGTTGAAACCATATCACTTAATTCTTCTTTACTTAAGCCTTGAGCTGCACAAAATGAAAAGAAAGCAGCTGATAGAATATAGCCACGTTCAGAATCATCTGTGAGATTATCTGAAAAAGCCATATTAATGCTATGGTTCTGGTAGTCGGTTGTTAATTCAATAGATTTGTCTTCAGGAATATCGTTCATCATTGTACCTCTAGATAAAAAGCTTTATTTAGCAAAAATTTAGTATTACACTATTAATCTATAAAACAAAAAGCCTGCCAAATAAAAACATGAAATAAAATATTTTAGTCAGTTTAACGTAGAATTCATTTCTTAATCAATTCAGCAAACAGCTTAAAAATTAATAATTTTATTTTTAATTACTTTTGTTATTTTGATTAAAAATAACACATTTTTTACTATCATTAAGAATAGTAAATTTAAAAGTACTTTGTCAAGGACAAAGTACTTTTTTCCAACACAAAAGAATAAAGGATTTTTCTAACTTTTAATAAGCGATTTCAATTAATAACAATAATTAGAACTAGTTAAAAAAATTATAAACAAAAAATTACTATTGATAAAACAATTTAGTTACTTTGACATTTTTTAAAAAAACATTGCTAATAGTTATTTTATTCTTGAAAATTAGCAATTAACTCTTTTGCTTGATTTTTCCATCCATCATTTCATAAATATGATCTGCGTATTGTTCTAGCCGCGGATCATGTGTGACTAGCAAAATGGCTTTGTGATAATCTTTGGCTAATTTTTTAAACAATTGCCCTACTTCAGCCACATTCTCACTGTCAAGAGAAGCGGTAGGCTCATCAGCCAGCAAAATTTGTGGGTTAGCATAAAGAGCACGGGCAATAGCTGCGCGTTGCTGTTGCCCACCTGATAGTTCATTAGGATACTTATCAATTAAAGAACTAATTCCCAGCTGCTTGAGTAATTCTTGCAATTTGGCAGCACCGATATTGCCCTCTTTTTTTACCTTATTAACTAATTCAAATTGCTCTTTAATTTTTAGAAACGGTACTAAATTATAAGCCTGCAGTACAAAACCAAGTTGCGTTAGTCGTAAACGGTCACTTTCTCTGGTAGAAATATGCGCAATGTCCCGACTGCCAACAATAACTTTACCCGCAGTCGGTTTTTGCAAAGAGCCGGCAATTGTTAAAAAAGTGCTTTTACCAGCTCCTGAGGGGCCCATAATTAATACTACTTCGCCTAGGCTTGCCTTAAAATTAATGTTTTTTAGCGCAACAACTTGTGCCGCCCCTGTGCCATAAACTTTTTGAACATTCTTTAATTCAATAATTGCCATGTTATTCACCTATTGCCTGTGCTGGATCTACTTTTAATATTGATCTAACCGGAATTAAGCTGCCGATAATTGCAGTTACCAATAATCCGATTGTTCCGGTTAAAATAATTTTTGGTGTGAAACTAATCGGAACAGCAGCTGGTAAAACCTTAATTGTTATCATCGTGGCTATTAATCCGATAATTAAACCTGCAAGCACTAATATCAGTGCTTGACTAATAGTCGCTTTAACTAACGTACTGCTGGGAATCCCCTGAGCACGCATAACCGCATAATTATGCATTTTCTGCATTGTTAAAATATAAAGGAAAACTGCAATTATAATTAACGAAATAACATATAAAAAACCAATCATTAATTCAAAAGTCATATTTTGGGCAGTATACCCCGGAAGTTTTTTAATAAACTGATCAATGGGATATGTCTTACAGTTTTGGTAATTATATTTATAATCCGGATTACGAGACACTATTGCCGAAGCACGCAAAGTTGGCATTCCTTGACGTAATTTTTTCCAAGACTGCAGCGTACCATAAATAATTGGGGCAATATTGATTTTAGCATTTTTAATAAAACCAACAATGCGGTACTTTTTAGCAGAACCGTTTAGCGCTAATTTATCGCCTAACTGGTAACCCTTAGTTTTAAATGCCTGATCGACAGTTACTTCATTATTCTTTTTTGCTCTTCTACCTGCAATCAGTTCCTGATCATGATAAATGAACTGCTCCTTTTTAATTCCGATGAACTGTGCTGAAATTTGTGGTCGCTTTGAGTTCTTGACTACTACCGGAATTTGTCCAACTAAGGCTTCATCTTTAGTTAATGCATCTTTTTTTAAGTCGCTTTTTGTTAAAATCGACTGACTCATACTGACATTGGCATTTATGTTTAAAATTACTTTCTGCGCATTCCAAGATTCTAATGCTTGGGTATTTTCACTGGCTAAACCTGTTGCCAGTGCTGACAAAATAAATATCAGATAGCTAATCAAAAAGATCATTAAAATAATTAAGCCATAACGAAGTTTTTCTCTTTTTATTTCTTTAATTGCTAAAAACATTAATTTTTTCCTCTGTTTAACAGTTCCAAACTTGCCTTCAAGCGAGTCATAATAGCTTCTTTTTGTTCTGGATTCTCAAGTACCATTCTAATAGCTGCATGGCTAAGTACCATGGCACTCCAATTTTGGGAATCTAGTGCGGACAGTATTTTTGACGGAAAATGATGATCAAATGTATTCTCGTTATACAAAATATGCATTTTAATTAATCCTGCATATGTACTTTCTTTTGTTTCATCCAGGAAATGAGTTACATTATCGTAATACTGCTGGGCTTGAAATTGCGGCAATATTTTCACTGGTGAATGAACAGTTTTCAGAACTAAATCATACATATAGTGATAAGCGTCATTTAAATCCGTAAAATACTTATAAAAAGCACCACGCGCAATCCCAGTCTCTTTAACTATTCGGGCTACCTGAGCTTTTGCCAAAGGATATTGACTGAATTCTTTCAGTAAAGCACTTTCAATTTTTTGCTTCTTATCTCGTGGCAAATTAATAAAAGTTGACTTAGCCATATTCAATTCATCTCCTTTTACTCTTGGTGACACCGTGTCACTTGAATAAAAGAATAATTCATTTTTGACAAGTCGTCAATTACAACGCTCAATTAATTGCAGCCATCAAAAAAGACCTCTTTTTGAGGTCTATTGCTTTTTATTCTATTGTCAAGATGCGGTTATAATAGTTTATCCGGGGAATACCGTCACGATAAGAAACCTTTGCCAAAGCACAATTGTCCATGGTTTCAAAGAAGTTCATATCACCTTGTGTAAAATAATGAGCAAACATCATTCTGATAAGGGTGCCATGACAAAATACCAAAACTTTTTTAGTTAAATAGTTCTTTTTCATATCATCTAAAAAGCTGCCGCATCTTTCATCTAATGACGTAAATGATTCACCACTAGGTGCGTATTTAATGTAAGCAGCAGCTGCCTTACCCCATGGATCGATGGCATCAGGATATTTTTGTCCTAATTCGGAAAGAAATTCACCATCCCACTCGCCAAAATTAATTTCTGTTAATCTCTGATCAATTTTAATTTCTTTTTGTCCCTTAGTAAAAATTTTAGCGGTAGTCAAAGACCTCTTTAAGGGACTTGAAAAGACCACGTCAAAACCAGAAGGATCAAAATTGGCAGCAGCTTTTTCAGCGCTTACACGGCCAACCTCATCCAAATCATGATCATAGACTGAGCCTTGAATACGACCAGTTTTATTTAAATCAGTTTGACCATGACGAACAAAAACAATTTCCATAATAACCTCACATTTCCATGTCGTAAATATTTACCTTTACTCTAAATTCTTCAGCGCCGCCTAAAATCATATTCTGTTCGAAATACATAAGTATTGGCGGTGCTAATATTTGGTACATAATTAAAGCCAAAATCATGAAAGTCCTGCAATTGCTGCGGCTTACTCAATTGCTTTTCTGCAATATAACGCACCATCTCTCCACGTGCCATTTTGGCATGCACACCAACTGTCTTCCACTGGCCATTTTTCTTTTCTTGAAAATCAATGCTAACCATTTGTCTGTTATTTGCAACAAAAGGCGCAATATTACGCGAATATTCTTTTGAAGCTAAATTAATTAACACTTGATCTTCATTAAAAAGATTATCGGCGATTGTTGAACCCCAAAATTGGTACAAGTTGGGCTGACTAAAACCCCAAACTTTATTTTTCATCTCTAAACGGTAAGGCCATACACCGTCAAAAGGCCGTAAAACGCCATATAGTCCCGATAATATCCGAACATTATCTTGTAAATAAGATAGAGCAGGGGCAGTAAACAAGTCAGCAGCCATGTATTGATATTGAATACCAGAATATGAAATAACGGCTGGAGTTAGATTGTCCTTTTGCTGCAAATTAAGTTCTTTAATTTGTCTTTGACCTTCCTTGGTCATGCGTTCACTTGACTGCCAGATTTTTTGCAATTTCTGGTAACTGCACTTTTTCAAAAAAGCAGCTAATTCTTGAGCTTGCGGTAAAAACTGTGGGTGCGTTCTTGCAGGAAAAGATTCGCGGTCGACTATCATCTTCATCGCTGGTGAAATAATAATTTTCATCTTTACCACCTTTTGGGTTAAACTTATTACTGATAATTACTAGAGGAGAAAAATTAATGAATCCTGATTTTGCCATTATATTAAATTTTAAACTAAAAAATGCTAAAGGTGTAGATGCTGATTTCTTAGTAAAAACTGCACGCAATATTGGTGCTCGAGCTGTTGCTACGGATGCATTTAAAACTGACTTTGAAAAAGCCTGCAGAAAGTATACTATTGCCTTAGTCACTACTGAGCCTATTCAAAGTGACTGTAAATTATCTGCGACAAATGCGGTAGAACAACTGGTTTCACAGCGCAAAGCAGGACAAAAAGCAATAATTGATATTCCAATCACGGATGACGGCAATTTACTGGCAGAAACTAAAGCGTTGCTTACGCAACTCAATAACTGGATGCATCTCTTTGGTCATGCTCTTAATGAAGGCGAGCCGTGTAATCTTACTATCAGCAATGTTAATGAAGATAATGGCTTTGTATTGCAAAATAGACACATGCACTATCAGAAGTACGTCTTCATTAAGACCCCATTGCCTGAAATACTAAAAATTCAAGGCTTGAGCAATGAACCCAACCGCGTTGAAACGGTTGCGCAAAGAACTGAACTTGATTTCACTTTTGCTGATAATGAATTGACAATCAATTTAGAAAATGCATCTAAAAGTGATTTTACCTGGCAAGTGATCAGGATTCAAGAGCACCGGCCAGAAGATGATATTAAAGAAACAAAATATTAGCAAGCGGTAAAAACCCAACTTAAAAACTGATAAATCTGTGTTTTAAAATGCTAGCTGAATTTTTCTTCAAGTAGTATATTTTATAAGATTTATCAGTTTTTTAAATGAATTAGTTTTTAATATTTATCTTTGACCATAATAAGCATTAGGACCATGTTTACGATAATAATGTTTGTCAAGTAAGTACTGTGGCAGTTCAGACCTTTGATGAGTTAGTTCCAAAGTATGGAAATCTTCTTCAGCTACTACTTCCAATACTTTAGCATTATAAACGGCTTTTGCAGGTGTTTCTCCCCATGTAAAAGGACCATGCTGACTAACTAGTGCAGCGGGAGTTGCTTCATAATCTAAATTACGCTCCTTAAAGGTACGGACAATCGTTTTACCAGTATTACCCTCATAATCTTCTTCTATTTCTTCTTTCGTCAAAGCATCTGCAGCCGGTACATCAGTATAAAAAGTATCTGCATGAGTAGTATTCAAAGCGGGAATATCCATTTTGGCTGCCGCAAAGGAAACTGCCCATGGTGAATGGGTATGAACAATTCCGCCAATTTTAGGAAAATGATTATAGAGATATGTATGAGTTGGAGTATCAGAAGATGGATTCTTATCACCTTCAACAACCTCTCCTTTTAAATTAATAACTACCATATCTTCTGGCTGTAATTCTTCATAAGGAACACCAGAAGGCTTAATAACAAATAGTCCTTTTTTTCTGTCTATTCCTGAAACATTTCCCCAAGTGAAAGTGACTAGATTCAACTTAGGTAGTGACATATTTGCTTGGTAAACTTCCTTTTTCAATTTTTCCAGCATTCTTTTTCTCCTTTAATTAACCTTCTCTTGAGTTATTCCTACGCACTTAAAAATATCGTCAAAAAATGCCTTCGCACTTTTCACTTCGTCAAGCGCGTTTTTATCACCATTATCTCCAGACCACATTTCAATGGTAAAACTGCCATTATAGTTTAATCTCACTAGCGTTCGAAGCAGGCCTTTAAAGTCAACGCATCCTTCACCAAAAGGTACATTTTTAAACTGCCCTTTAAAAGCTGAAGTAACCATTTTACTGTCCTTTAGGTGAATTGCACAGATAGTATCAATGTATTTTTCAAGTTGTACCGGCACATCATTTTCCGGCCAGGCACTCAAGTTTCCCAAATCGGGATAAGCTTGGAGCCAAGGGCTCTTGGCTAAGTCGTGATAATGTGCAATTTTAGGTAAGCTATTTATAAAGGGATCATCCATTGTTTCAATTGACAACATAATATTTTTGCTAGCTGCCATATGAACACACTTGATCAAATTCTCAACATAATATTCCCGAGACGTTGCAGACTTTTTTTCATAATAAACATCGTAACCAGCCATTTGAATGTTATGTATACCCAAATCTACACAAAGATCTATCGCCTTCTGCATCATTGATAAAGATTTTTCTCTAATCGCTGGGTCAGCTGATCCCAAAGGAAAACGTCTATGACCAGAAAGCATTAAATTATTAATGCGTGTGTTTGTCTCCCACATCAAATTACGAATTTCATTTCTTTGTTCACGTGTCCAGTCTAGTCTTGCCAGTCTCTTGTCACTCTCATCAACTGAAAATTCTAAAAAATTAAAACCCAAATCATGAGTTAATTCAAAAGTTTCACGCCACGACAAGTTTTGAGGCAAAGCTTTTTCATAAATTCCTAAAGCATTAACTGTCATTTTTTCTCCTCATAATTAATAAAAAAAGGGAAAATGAACAATCGCTCATTTATCCCTTTTTAACATATAATTAACCCCAGATTCTGTTGATCTCATCCTTAAATTGTTTAGCAACAGCATGAGGATCGTCAGCTTCTCTAATTGCACGACCAGCAATGAACGTATAAACTGGAACTCCTTTAAATAGTTTCAGGATTTCGGGATGAACGCCACCAGTTACTGAAACTTTAAAGCCCATAGCAATCAAATCTTTGACGTTTTCAACATCCTGCTCTGACCATTTTTGACCTGCAAATTTAGCATCTCTACTTTGATGATAAACTACCTGGTGAATACCATGATCGAGCCATTCCTGCATTCTATCTTTATTGTCCCAACCTTCATAGAGTTCAACTTGAACTTCAATTTCCTTTTGGGCATTGCTCATAGTGGGAACAGTCGCAGCGTTAATGCATGTCATCCAGTCTGCACCGGCTTCCTTGCATGATTGACCACATTTGGTTCCAGCATCAGCGCATTTAGCATCGGCTAACAAGATTTTATCTGGCGCCATTGCACGCAAGTTTCTGACTGCACTCAATCCATCACGGTAAATGAGAATAGTTCCTGCTTCAACAACATCAATTACATCTTCTACTTTGCGTAAAACTTCTATTGCCTGAGCTGTGTTATCACTATCTAAAGCAACCTGTAATTTTGGTAAATTCATTTTTATCTCCTATTACTTCTTAAACTTTGTGGGAATGTCAGAGGCATTTACTTTATCTTCAACTTCTTTGGCCGAAATAACATTTTTTATGCCAATCACTTCACCGCCGCGTTTTTTTACTTCGTCAAACATATTAATAAACGGAACTGAGGTAAATACTACGTCATAGTTGCGAGCAATACCCTTAGCTTCCGAAATGGAAGTATGATCAGCTTGCGTTATTTGATAGCCCATCTTCTCTAACGTCTTTTTAACAGTCCGCAGTAACATTAAGCTTGTTCCTGAACCATTAGCACAGGCAGTCAAAATTTTCATATTGAATTTTCCTTTCTCTAATTATTCTTCTTTATTATTTAATTTCTTCCATGCTGGGTAATCTTCAGTGATCATAAAGTATCCTTCCGGATCAGCACGGTATTGTAATTGGGGAATTGCCAAAAGCAAAATAATGATAAGTGCAACACCGATATAGCCAAGGTATTTCATAACTACTGTAAAGAATGGCCAAACAGTAGCCCAATCAAACATTCCTAAGTAGCCACCGTATCTTGCCATACCTACCCAGGTAGCGATTAAAGCTGAACCGGCAACTTGAATTAAACCTGAGATGAAAGGCATAATCATCGCACACTTATATCCTCCACGGTCATTTGAATATAGACCTATTGCGGCATTGTCAAAGAATAATGGAATAAATCCTGCTATAACTAGTGTCGGTGAATGGAAAACTAGCAATAAAATAATCATCGTAAATTGACCAAGCGCACCAAACATAAATCCAATTGTCTGAGCATTTTGTGAGCCAAAACCCAGTGTGGCAGCAACATCAATACCAGGTACCGCACCTGGAAGCCAGCGATCTGAAATTCCTGTAAATGATTCGGTTAATTCATTAACGAAAGTCCTGACACCTAGTTGTAAAATTGCTAAGTAAACTGAAAATTGTAGAGAAGTTTGCAAAATGTAAAAGATAAAACTTTGCCCTTTTTGCATAAAATGAGCTTTAGTTAAATAGTCAGGACCGAGCACAACCAAAATTGCACCGATGAAAATCAGCATTAAAATTGAAGTCGATACCATGTTATCGTTAAAGATTGACATAAAACTTGGCAGTTTAATATCTTCCAGTCGCTTATTTTTGCCCTTACTCTTTTTAACTGAATGCTTCTCAATCATTTCAGAAAGTTTAGCAAAAAAGTAAATACCAAACATTTGCTGGTGAGCAACGGCAAAGCCGGCACCATCTGTCAGTTCCTGGGTAATTCCTACGGTCAGGTTAGAACCAACTGCCCAGTACAATCCCAAAATCAAGCTCATGATTGCTAAGATTGAGAAACGATTTAATTTAGGAAAGCAGAATAATATCAGCCAAAAAGCCGTTGCCGCTTGTTGTACTTGAACGTTACCCGTTGTAAAAACTGCGCGTAATTTAGTATACTTAGAAAATCTAACTAATAAGATATTGATAATATATGCGAACAATAACAAAAGCATTGTATCTGCAAAGGAACGGCCAAAGCGTTGCATTATTCCCGCATTAACAGCATTTTGTCCAAAATAAGGATCGATAATCATAGCACTCAAATGAAAACGGTCCTTCAATCCTACTAAAATCGGCCTAAAGGTATTAACCAAACCGCCGGAACCAGCAGCTAAAATAAAATAACCAACTGTGGCTTTTAAAAATCCTGATAAAACTTCATACCACTTTTTGCGTTCCAAAATATAACCAATAAGAACGATAAAACCAATCATAAAAGCTGGTTGATTTAAAACATTAGTGGCAAAGTAACTCCAAACAGCTAACAAAGCATTTAAAATATTTTGCATTTTTCTTACCTGCTTTTTTCTTTACTCATATCATGTTTTCGCATGACTTCTTGATAATCTCGTAAACTTTTTACTTTACGGAGGTCTTCAATCATGCCATCTTCCATTAGTAAGTTAGACAAATTGGCAATATTTTTCATATGAGTTGGATTGTCTTTAGCTGCCAGCATAAAAAATAATTGTGCATCTTTTTCTGGATCTTTCTGATCGAAGGAAACTGCTTCTGGAAATATCGTCAGACCAATCCCAGTCCCTAAAACTCCCGAACTGTCAGCTTGTGAATGTGGCATTGCCACTCCGGGAACAATTACAATATACGGTCCATATTGCTTAACATCTGCAATTACCTGATCAATATACTTATCCGTAACAAGATTATTTTCTTTCATTATTTCACCGGATATCCTAATGGCTTCCTGCCAATCCTTTGGGTGTTTGTGACTGATATTAATCAAGTGATTTTCTAAAAAATAACTGAGCATGATTTCCTCCCGCCAAACTTTCAATTAAAAATCAAATTATAATAATTCTGGGAATGGTAAATCAGGGTCATTCTTAAACGCATCGTGGAATCCACGATCATACATATATTCAAATTTATCTTTATCTTGTGGGTAATTAAATTCACCACCAACTTGCCAAATATATGGCTTAAATTGATATTGTAGACGATACTTCTTTCTGTTCCACAGAGCTAAGATATCTTTGGGGTCACTATAGAAATTAGTCCAAATATCATAATGCATTGGGATAATTACTTTAGTATTCAAAGCTTCTGCCATACGCAAAACTTGAGAATCATCTAGTTTATCCGTGATTCCGCGCGGATTTTCACCATATGCACAAAGTGCCACATCTACCTCATTTTCGTTACCATGTTTCACAAAAGTGTTAGAATAATGTGAATCGCCTGAATGGTAGAGATTACCGCCTGAAGTTTTAACCAAATAATTAACGGCCACTTTAGCCATTTCTATTGGTTTAGTACCAGCTAATTTAACGTTAGGGTCATCTTCAGTAACAAGTTCTGTACGATCGAAGGCTTCCAAAGCCTTAATTGTTACTGAACCAACTTTAACTTCATCGCCAGGTTTAACAACTGTAATCTTTTCAGCAGGTACACCCCATTCTTCCCATTCATCAGCTACACCTTGTGGACCGATAAATTTAGCATTAGGGCAGAACTTATTAACACAAGCGGCTGTGTAAATATCCAAGTGATCATGATGAGTATGTGTAACACATAATGCATCTAAGTCTCTGATGGCAAATGGGTCAATTACGTAAGGTTTGTTACGTAAATTAGGTTGTAGGGCCTCTCCACCTGTCATTCTCATCATTTGGTGACCTTGGCGCATCTTGCCATCACCGTGGGTATGCTTTCCTGTACCGTTCCACATGTCAATGGCAATATTTGTTCCCTCATGAGTTTTGAGCCATGTACCCATGCAGCCAAGCCACCAAATTGCAAATGACTTTTCAGGTACCTGCTTCGCGGCAATCTGTTCATTCAAGAACGTGCCCCATTCTGGAAAATTATTCTCTGCGAAAACTGCTGGTGTGACTTCATTAATGTTTGTTGGTTTTGTCATCTTTTCCTCCTAAAACTATTTTACTTTTGATCTCAAAGTAAATTATATTGTTCCATGTTATCGCTTTCAACCATATTTTATGATAATATTTGTTTTAAATGATATTTTTCCAAAAAAATAAATAAATTTAGTGATAATTATCGTTTTTTATGTTATTTTTTATAATAAAAAATTGAACTTAACATTATACGGTGAATTAAAAATGAAGAATTCATATCAAGAAATCAAAAACAGACGTCAAAAAATTATTAATTTACTTAACCACCAAAAAAAAATCAGCTTAGATGAACTGAGTCAAAAGCTGAATGTTTCAATCATGACAGTCCGCAGAGATTGTAGTAATCTGGCCAACCAAGGTAAGATATTACAAGAAAAAGGCGTCATTTCTTTGGTCAGCCCTGAAGAAGTTCCTTTTACTGATTCCGTTAGTTATATCAAACAAAGATTGGGTGAAGAAGCAGCCAATCATGTTGAAAAGCATAATTGGGTTTTCATCAATTCAAGCACTACTGCTTTTGAAGCAATTCCTTATTTGTTAAAAAAAGATGTCAATATTTTGACCAATAATGGCTATGCAGGAAATTTAGACATGCATGCCAGTAACAGCCAAATCATTTTAAGCGGTGGTAATGTCACTCGCAAAATGATTATGAGCGGTGATCTCGCTGTTGAACCTTTTTTAAAAATTTTCGCTGATTGGGCAATAATTGGTTGTGCAGGCTTAAGCCTTGAACGTGGCATCTCAACACCATTTATGGAAGAAGCCAAAGTGAACAAGGCAATTATTAGACAATCCCGTAAACTAATTGTCGTTGCTGATTACAGTAAATTTAACCAATTTTCTAATTTTACAATTGGCCAGGCCAGTGATATTGACTTATTAATTACCGATTCATTCACTCCTAGAGACACAGTTGAAAGTTTCATGAAAGCTGGAGTTCAAGTTGTTCAGATACAGTTATAAGTATAAAATTTGATATAAGTATTTAGTATCTTTATTTTTATATAAAAAAATAAAAAGGCTAATAAATTAACGCGTCATTAACGTAATTTATTAGTCTTTTACTATTTATTAGAACTTTTATTTATTTTTCAAATAGTTAATTTTCTTTTCGTAATCAGAAATTATCAGTTTAACGTTCTGCTTACCACGGTGCCTACCATAAGCAACAATAGCCGCACAAAGCGCACCAATTACTAGTAAAATCAGACCTACAATAAACAGCCAAGTGGTTTTGCCATAGAAATAATAGCATAAGACCAAGCCGATTGCGGCAATTGCCAATAAAGTCTGCAGCCAATACTGTAAATTTTGCAGCATCTTTTTTTGATAATTAACTTCGTTTTGATAACCAGCAGTTATTTTCTTAAGGTCCATTATTACACCGCTTTTACTTTTAGTACTTAAGTCCTGGATTGAATACGCCGAGGACAACACCGACAAAAGCTACACCAATCAGAATGATCATTGTCCAGATAGCAGAAACATGCTTTTTGGACATTAACCACCAGCAGAAAAGAGTAACGATTACTGTTAAGATACCAGGGAAAATACCATCTAACTGCTTTTGCAAATCAAGGAAAACGTGTCCGGTATTATCTCTAAGTTGTAAGGAAGTAGTGACGTTAACCCAGGTAGCCAAAACACCACCAACAACCATACCACCGACAATGGAGATCGCACGTCTAACGGCTTTACCTTGCTTACCTACTAAAAAGCCGACAGCTTTATCTCCCAGCTTGTAACCACGGAAGTAAAGGAAACGTTGACCAAAGTAAGCGATAAGATCCCAAACGATGATGTAAAAAATAGCACCAACTGGTGAACCATTTCTTGACATACCTAAAGCGATACCAAGTAAAATCGGAATCAAAGTACCATCAATTAGTGAGTCACCAATACCAGCTATTGGTCCCATCAAACCGGCACGCATGTCATTAATAGTTTGACTATCAATATTTTCACCGTTTGCACGAGCTTCTTCAAGACTGGCAATAGCACCAATGATAACCGAACCTAACATTGGGTTGGTGTTGAAGAAAGCTGTATATGCCTTAATGTTATTAGTCTGTGTTTCATTGTCATTAGGATATAATTCCTTGATAATTGGCAACATTGAACATAAATAGCCAAATGTCTGCATGTGCTCCTGTGAAAAGCAGGTTAAAGCGCCCCAAAACCAGATGTTAAAAGACTTACTCAGGGTCTTATGGCTAATTCTCTTTTTCTCTGCATCCATTTTTAGATGTCCTCCTCGTCTTCGTCGTCATCAACAGCATTTCCATTTGATGAGGCATAACTTGCATTTGAATTTCCTGAGCCCTTAGCCATTTCAATTTCATACATAATTACAGCAAATAATAATGAAATAACTGTTACAGCAACAAGGTTTAAGTGTAATGAAGCGGCTAAAGTAAAACCAACTAAAAATGGAATGAAATCAATCGCTTTATTAATAATTTGACGCAGCAAGATAGCGATACCAACACATGGCAGCATCGCACCAACAGTAAACAGAGTCTTCATTGGGATACCGTTCATTGGTAAAGCTGTTTTCAAAGCAGTTACGGCTTCTGCACCGTAGTGAGTCATCAAAAGAGTAGGCAGAAATGAAAATACTAAGTGAGATAACCAAGGCCAGCTAAAATCAACTCCGTATAGGCGATTTAACTTACCTTTTTCAATATCTTTCCAACCAAATGCCTGCCAAATCAGGTTCATAAATGCCACTGCATAAAATAGTACTGATCCGACTGTACCTACTAAAGTGGCAAGAGATTTTGCCATGTTTGCAGCTGCTGAACCCATTGGATTAAGTCCACGTGATGAAATAGCAACCATAGCTAGAGGAATACCAATATATGAAATTGCCCGCACGTCAGCAGCAACCGTACCACCGGGTGTAACTAACGCAATGTAAACCAACTGGGTAGCAACTCCACAGGCAATTCCTAGCGGCAAGTTGCCTAAAACGATACCACAGACCAATCCACCAACTAGTGGTCGTCCAATAGTATAATTACCGACTGCTTGACCAGCCATACAGGAGTTAGAACATAAACACGCAAATACTCCCAAAATGGCGGCTTGTAACCAACTTATAGTCATTTTTTCTCCTTCTTCTTATAAAATTATTAAGGTTAGATATTCGTTTGAGTAAATGTATCTCAATAACCGAATTTTCCTTTGAATTTGTCCCAGTAGCCTAATTGTTTATCTGGTAATAAAGCAAAGTGAATCTTATATCCTTTTTGGCTAATTGCCTCAAAAGCATCACCTTCTTCTTGTGTAAAAGATTGATTACTGCCTAATTTGATTGCTCCCGGACGGTCATTACCTGGACCCACAATCAACTCTTTTTGGTCACTTGGGACAAAATCAAGATCGACCAAAATGTGCTTCATATCTTGTGGATTCTTGGTGATCAAAAAGTACCGCGTTTTGGAATTCAATACTTTATCTCTAACATCATTAAAATGAGTCATTGTCCATATAAAAGTTTTCTTACCCTGATCCTCACCTGCAGATTTATAGGCGGACTTTAAGATAGGATTGGTAGCTGCCTTGTCATTTACAGCTATAATGCCATCACAAGGACGTTCTTTTGCCCAACGGGTAGTAATTAAACCATGAATTATCCGGTCATCGACTCTAATCAATGAAACAGTCATTGTTTTTCCTCCTAGATTTAAATGTCATCTTCGTCATCAACTGAATTTTGTGGAATTTCATATTGCTTTATTGCTTTTTCGCCTTCACTTAAAGCTGATTTAACCAATTCTTCTTTAGGCACAGTATCTAAGGAGATTAGCGCGGTAAGTGCCATTGAAAAGTTCATTCCGCCGATTACTACAGAATTTGCTAGATACCCCTTTTCAGAAAAGACATTTAAAAAAGTAGTTAGCGGACTACCGCTAATGATATCGGCAATGACAACAAATTCTTCTTCTTTTTTAAACTCTTCTTTTTGTAAAAAGTCGGTAACTTTCTTAGTAAAGTCTTCTGCAGAATCACCATTATGAAGACATAATGCAAAACAACGCTTAATAGCATCCCCAGCAAACATTTCCAATGAAGTTTTTACTCCTTCAGCAAACTCTCCATGAGAAACCAAAATTAAATATTTCAATGCCTCATTCCTCTCTTCCTTAACATATATTAAAAGTATCACAAGCACTGTTTATGCTAACAGTGCTAAATGTCATTAAATAGGATGTGACAATTGTCACTATTTAAAAGCGCTTTCTTAAATATGGTTGAATGAAACAGTCTTTTCAGCAATAATTACTATATAAGTAATAAATTTTCAATTTAATGAGATGATGACATGAATTTATCTAAGCAAAAAAAGCAGCATAATTTAAAATCCCACCACAAAACAAGAATCCTGCTTTTGAGTGAATTGTTTTTTGCTGCTTTTTTTATATCGTTAGTATATGTAGCATTTATTGCATATCCCAGTCAGAATGATCAGATAAAAATTGGTTCTACTTATATGACTATGAATAATAGTTTTTTCCCCGTTTTAAACGAACAAATCGCTAATTACGTCGAAGACCACCATGACCGCTTATATAATAGGGATCCAGCACTAATTGTGAATAAGCAGGTTGAAGAACTCCATGCATTTATCCGCCAAGGTGTTAACGCCATTATTATTAATCCGGTTGATGGCAACAGTATGAAAATTCAAAATGCACTTCGTTTAGCAAAGAAAAGGGGAATTAAAATTATTGTAGTCGACTCACAGATGAAATCAGCCCGTTATGCCGACTGTACCATTCTTTCAGATAATTATCGTGCTGGTCAGCTATGTGCTCAGCATCTGTTAAGACATAAAAGATCCGCACAAATTTTGCTTTTAGAACACTATTCAGCTTATTCAGCAAATAATCGCATAAAAGGATTTACTGATACAATTAAAAATTCTTCCCAATCCCAGAATTTTCATATTGTTGGCAAAATTAATACTTATGGTCAATCGGAAATAACTTTTCCATTAGTAGAACGAGCACTTAAGAAAGGTCCTAAATTTAACACAATTATGGCTTTAAATGATCAAGCAGCTGTTGGTGCCTTAGCTGCAATTGATGAAGTAAAATTGAAACGACAAATAGATGTATATAGCGTAGATGGTTCAGAAAACATGAAAAAGCTTTTAGGTGTTAATCAGAATGCTATTGCTACTTCAGCTCAAACACCTTTGAATATGGGTAAAACTGCCGTCAAAATTGCTTATAAACTAATCGCCGGTAAAAAAGTACCGAAAGAAATAATTTTGCCGGTTTATTTAATTACAAACAAAAATATTAATCATTATAACGTGCTAGGGTGGCAATGATGCCTAAGTTTAAAGTCTTGATATTTTTACGGAGAACTATGTTATGGCTTAATTTCTTTGCCATCTTATTTAATGCAACATTATTTATCTATGCCACAAATTATGTCATTAAAACTTCACAATCTTACCAATTTTTAGAGTCATTACATCATATTCCGGACTCACCTCAAACTATTTTTTGGGAAAGTATTGTTAGTTTTTCTGTTTTAGCAATTGTCATGTCTTTTCATCATTATTATTACGCCTTTAAGCAGG
>NZ_CALYQV010000006.1 GCF_945290125.1 uncultured Lactobacillus sp.
AGCTAATATAAAGTGTCCTAATTTTGGGGTTCACATCATCAGGAGCGCGCTTTTTTATTGTCTAAATTTTTTAAAATTCAGCATTGTGATATCTCCGAACTGTTATCAGATAAATAACAAAATAAACTAGTAACATCAATACTATTGGTAGCCAAACTTTATAATATGCTGTTGGCAAAACCTGATCAAAAAATTTTAAGCCAAACAAAACATCAAAGACACCAAATGTTGCAGGAACAAAGAACAAAAGTCCTGTTTTGCTCTGCCATGCTCTTTGAGCCAGCCTCTCATTCGCTAACTTCTGTTTTCTTTTAGCAGCTTTTACTACTATCATTAAAACAGTAATCAGACTTACGCCAAACACAAATGCCACTGAATAGCCCAAGATCTTCATTTCTTTACTCATCCCCAAAATCAGCTGATAAGTAGCCGCCTTAGAGTTGCTATAGAAGTGACTATAGGCAAGATTACTTTGAGCCTGCTTATGTTCAATTTTTAGTAAAAATGGCCAATCTCTATCAAAACTGTTTAGCTGCACCAAAGTCAGATATTTAGTTTTACCCTTAACCTTATTTAATTCTGCAGTTGAACAAAGTGCAATTGTTTTCTCTTTTTGACTGCTATTAGGAACGAGTTCGCGGAAACTGTTACCTGCTAGAGAATTTTTATTCAATTGGCCTAACTTGATAGATTTGACTTGAAAATTGCTTCTGCCGGTATTTTTGACATACTTAATTGGATTATTTGCCAGCTCATTACGAACAAAATAAAAGTGCCTTTTTGTTTCTTTATAATGGTAAGTTTGCTGCTTTTTAATTTTTAGTTGAGCAACATCGTTTTTAATATTAGCGGTGTTGCTAACAATTACCCCATCATAATATGTGCCCCTTTTAATAACTTGAGGAAAAGCATTAAAGTCATGACTTAAAGCCAGAGCGCCCATAGTCAAAGCGAAGAGTAGTGAAATGATAGTAAAAACGCTGGCATAATGGTAAAGTCCCTGCTGCGTTTTTCCTTTAGTTAAATTAATTTTGGCAAACCAATTTGCTGGCACCAAGCTTAATAACGAGTGACAAAGCAAATAAGTACCTGACACAATTGTGATAAATGCCGGCAATACAGTGTCAAACAGGCTTTGACTAGGTAGATTTAACATAAAGTAGCCTGCAACTACTGCCGTCAACCCTAAAACTACTTCAATTATTTTTAGCCCTGAATGTTTTTGAAAAATTGCAGGTGCATCTTCTTTTTCAGCTAGATTACTTAAAGTGGATCTGGTTAACCTCAAAGTTATTACAATACCGCCCAACATTATTAAGGCTGCCAGTAACATAACGACTTGCATGCCCGAATTTATCCTCAGAAAACTAATAATGACGTTAAAATTCGGCATATCCGGTTTTATCAAACCGCTAAACAACTTAATAATTAAGGACGCTAGATCCAAGCCCAAAATAATACCAGCTATGATCATCAGACTGCTAATAATGAGGGTCGCACAAAGTTCTACAAGTCCAATGCGCATGTTCTTTAATCTTTGCATCAAGATCACCAAACTTTCTGGTTAGCTCCCTCAAGTAGACCACCTTTTGACTTAATTATAGTTAGCGCTACTAATTTTTAAATGAGTTAACTTTTTTCTTGAACATATTTTAATAATTAATTTTTAAAACATTATTTTTTGAATAATGGGTTTTTGTTAGTGTCAATTCCGTCCAACTGGATCGCTTTTTTGTTTTTTAAAAGAAAGCTTGGGTCGCAACTCCGCAAAGAAAAAATATTTTTCAGTTGGTTTACTCATCGTAAAGCAGTTCTCTAGGTGTTTTTGATGTAGTTGTATAATCATAGCGGATATCACTCTGCAAAAATCTTTTTTTCTAAAGCGATAGCAACCGTTCGCTTGATTGCATTAGGTATTACATCAATAAAAGAATCAAAAGCAGACTAAAAGACTTGGCGCCGATTGAATGGCGTCAAGCCTTAACAAAATAATTATTAAAATATATTAGTCCAGCTTTGATACCTCACTTTAAAATTATTCAGTTTTCAGCACATTTTTTTCATATAGAGTAACTGTTAACAAATAGTATCCTAAATAGAGAACAATAAAAATTGTGAATGGAATCCAGATATTATGGTAGGGGGACATCAGCAGTGTTTTAAACAGTTGTAAACCACACAAAACATCTACTATGCCTAAAATAGCAGGCATGGTGAACAAAGTACCAATCTCTTTTCTGATTGAACTGCGCAATAAATGTGGTCTAGCTCCAATTTCATGTAACATCTGGTAGCGCACCTTGTCACTGGCGGCACCGCTTAAAACTTTAAACATTAACGTCGAAGCGAGCATAGTCAGAAATGCTATTCCTAAGAAAAAGCCCATAAATTCAAACGCACTGGTAAAGCCGAGCACATTACTATAATAGTATGGCTTTGAATTAAGGTAAGTATCTTTGTAATCACGATTTTCCCTCAATTGCTGCTTTTGAATTTGATTGATCACCGGAAAATCGTGGACAAAGTCTTTCACATTAATATAACTGACAAATTTTTCCTGACCATCAATACTCAGCCACCTTTTTGGTGAAACTAGATGTATCTTCTTAGGAAGACCATTTGGCACCATTGGCTAAAAATACTGTTTTCCGTTGTTTGCGGTTTATCCAGTTTAGCAGTAGCCAGCGTTTTTACTTTATAAGTGGGGGAATTGTCTTGATTGTCATGAAAATAAACTGCCATTTCTTTCAACGGCTGCTTGTTAAATTCCGCGCGGTTAAAGTAGAGGTGCATCCCCTTTTCTTTGTAATGATATGTTTGCTTATTAGTAATAGTTAACTTGGCTTCTGCTTTTTTAACTGCTGGCGTCTGACTGATAATTGTAGCATCATAATAAATCCCTTTTTGCGCTTCATCCTTCATGGAGCCAAAATTAAGTCCCACGGTAATTGCACCTAAAGCCAAGGCAAACAGAATTGAAATCATAGTTAATACCTTGGTGTAACTTTGCAAGCGAAATTTTAATTGGCCCAGAGTAAATTCATTAATGCCACGATATGAAAAAGATTTTTTATTAAGTAAATAATTAATAATAGCCGTGAAGACGCCATTAAAGACAAAGAAAGAACCAGCAATAATTGTTACTAAGGCGGTGGGAATAAGAAAGTAAATATATCTGGTGGACAAAGTCATTACATAGTAACCGACTGCCAGCAAAAGCACACCGCAAATTGCTTCAATTCCCCGCAAAACTGGATGATGATTAAGATTAATGGGAGTTTGATCCTCATGTAATAGGTCGATTATTGGGGTACGAGTAAGCTTGCGCATATTGCCCAGTGCACCCAAGAGAAAGATAATAACAAAGAAAAGCAATGTTCCTATTATGGCACTCGGCAATATTGCCTTATAGTGAGTAATTTCCAGCCCTAACTTACCTACCAGCACTTTGGTAACTACTGTGGTCAACCCTAGACCCAGTGTTATTCCCAACAACACAGCCAAGAAACCAGTTAACAGAGTTTCACAAAAAATGAGTAAGCCAATTCGCGTGCTTTTGGCCCCGAGCATCATATACATGCCATAGTCATGCTTACGCATACTTAACAAAAATGAATTGGCATAAACAAGATAAACCGAGGTAATGATCACTAACAGAATAATACCAAAGGTAAAAATATAATTCAGGTATGCTTCTCTACCATAAACATCTTTACTAATAAACACAGGGTTAGTAGCAATTGACAAAAACATGTAGAAAATCATGCTGGCAACAATCAAGCCAGAAAACAACACCAGATAGTCTTTCAGACTATTCTTAATACCCGTCACGGACAGTTTCCAAATCATTACTGCTCCTTTTCTTTTACTAAAAACAAACTTGTATTAATTACTGCCTCAATTTTATTCATGTGCAAGCACGATTTTTTCATATAATTTCACCGTTAATAAGTAATAAATCAGATAAAGCACGATAAAAATCGTAAAGGGAATCCACAAGTTCTGGTAGGGATGCGGTAAGAGTAGTTTAAATAATCTTAAGCCAAAGAGAACGTCGATCACGCCCAACACACCGGGCAAAAGAAACAAAACTCCTATCTCATTTCTAATGGATTGGCGCAATATTTTCACCCTTGTGCCAATTTCAAATAGCATTTGGTAACGTACCTTGTCACTAGCTGCTCCACTTAAAACCTTGAACATTAAGGTTGAAGCCAGCATGGTTAGGAAGGCAAAACCTAAAAAGAAGCCCATAAATTCAAAACCGCTGCTGAAATTTTTGATTAACTGGTAACTGCCAGCCTTACTGGAGGTATAAATATCCGCATAAGCAGGATTTTCTTTTAATTGCTGTTTTTGCAATTTCAAGATGGTAAAGTAATCTTGATCAAAGTTTTTCACATTTACGAAGCTGACAAACTTCTTTTGGCCCGTTTTTGCCGCCCATTTTTCAGGTGAAACCAAGCGAATAATTTTAGCGATACCATTAGGAACCATAGCGCCAAAAGCGTTGTTAGCGTATGTTGCTGGCACATCTAATTTTTTAGTAGGCAAGTCGATCGTCTTGTAGGCAGGCTGGCCATTTTTCATATAAAACTTAACGTTTTTAACTGGATTATTAGTAAATTCACTGCGATTAAAGTATAAATACTTGCCTTGTTCCTTATAATGAAAAGTTTGCTGACGGGTGATGGTCAGTTTATTTTCAGCCTGCATTACTTTGGGTGAGTTACTGATAATAGTAGTGTCATAATAGAAATTGCCTTTAAGCTGCTCACTGAGGGTGCTGAAATTAAGTCCCACAGTGATAGCTCCAAGCGCCAAGGCAAAAAGCAGTGAAACCACGGTTAAAATCCGCGTATAATCATGCAGCCGAAACTTCAATTGGCCTAAGGTAAAAATCCGAATGCCATGATAAGAAAAGCTTCTGCGGTTAAGTAAGAACCCAATCAGCGCACTGAAAAAGGCATTAAATGTGAAATATGAGCCGGCAACTATCGTTACCAGTGCTGCTGGAATAATGAATAAAATAGCGCCACCGGGAAGACCCAAAATAAAGTAGCCTACAGCTAAAAGCACTAGTCCCAGCGTTCCTTGAATCCAGTGCAAGACTGGCTGACGCTTGTATGCGACCGGCTTTTGATCATCGCGCAATAGTTCAATTACCGGTGTTCTAGTTAATTTGCGGACATTTTTTAAAGCGCCAAATAAGAAAATCAAAATGAAGAAAATGATTGTCCAGATAACAGCATTAGGCAAAACAACAGCAAAATGCTTCACGGTCAAATCCAAGCGCGAAATCAGGAGCTGAGATACAATGGCAGTCAGACCAAAGCCTAGCAAAATACCCACTATTGTGGCCAAAATACCAGTTATCAGAGTTTCCAAAAAAATTAGTGCACCGATTTTAGTGCTTTTAGCTCCCAGCATCATGTACATGCCATAATCGTGTTTGCGCATGCTCAATAAAAAAGAATTAGCATAAACCAGATAAATAGCAGTAATAATTACCAGCAAGACAATACCAAAGCCAAAGGTGAACCGAACATAATTACTTGGTGCTACAATATCATTTTTAATAAAAGTGGGATTAATAGTGATTGTGAGGAACATGTAAAAAATCATGCTGGCAACAACCAAGCCGGAAAACAAAACCGCGTAATCTTTAAAACGACTTTTGATTCCAGTTAAGGACAACTTCCAAATCATTTTTGTTCTCCTTATTCATCAGTGTCTAAGTGATCAATTAGTAGATGGTAAAATTCTTGTCTGGACTGCCCCTTTTTTAACATTTGCTCGCCAATCTTGCCATCTTTAATAAATAAAATGCGACTGGCAAAGCTGGCAGCAAACGGGTCATGGGTAACCATGAGAGTAGTAATATCATCGTTTTGATTCAAATCTGCCATAGTAAAGAGCAATTCACGGGCACTTTTAGAATCCAAGGCCCCCGTCGGCTCGTCTGCAAGTAAGATTGCCGGTTCATGCACTAAGGCCCTAGCTGCTGCTACCCTTTGCTTTTGCCCACCGGATACCTCAGCAGGATACTTGGGCAATATCTCTTTAATCCCTAACCTAGTTGCAATTTTATCAACTAAGGGATCGATTTTCCTGGGAGAGATGCCCCTTAAACTTAAAGGCAAGGCAATGTTTTCACGATTAGTTAAATTCTCCAAGAGATTAAAATCCTGAAAAATAAAGCCAATTTGCTTACTTCTAAAATCCGCCAACTGATTAGCGTTTAAAGTACTGTTGTCTTGGTGATTAATAAAAACATTACCAGTTGTTGGCTTGTCTAAAGTTGACAAAATATTAAGCAAAGTTGTTTTACCAGAACCCGAAGCTCCCATAATGGCTACAAATTCACCCGAATTAACTGCAAAATTAACTCCTTTTAAAGCCTGGCATTGCTTTTCGCCCCGCTTGCCGTACGTTTTAGTAACTTGATCTACTCGTAAAATTTCAGTCATTTGTAAAGTCCTCGTTGTAATACTTCTGTACTATTTATCTAATACACTAATGAAAGAAAACAAGAATGTCAATAAAAAAATAAGCCTTTCAGAAATTGAAAGACTTATATCAATGTTATTTTCCTAATAATAGTGGCTAGTATAAAATGTTAACTTTTTATTAAAAATATCATTTTTAACCCAATCTACGTAAAACTTTGTCGAGTGGAGTAACAATAATTGGTGTCACAATAGCTGTAAATACTGCTTCCACAAGTCCATTCAAGCCGAGAGCAACTATTAAAGCTGTAATTAAAGGTGTGCCTTGACTAAAACTGCCTAAATGTCCTAGTAATTTAGCGGAATTACCCATGAAAACCAGACTGGTTAATAGTATTACAAAAATAGTGTTAGTTAAAGAAGTCACTGCGCCTGCAATCGTGTAGCTTATTTCTTTAACACTGCTTTTCCTTTTAGCCGTGAATTTTCCAATCATTCCTGGGAAAAAGCCTGCTAGGACGCTGGGAACTACGGCAATCAGAAAGTTCTGGAAAAGCATCAGGCTGACAATATCGCCAGGCTGAGTATATGCCTGCACCATGCGGGCAATGCCCCAGAAAATGCCAAAGAAAGTCCCAGCAATTGGCCCCATAAGCAAAGAATAAACGGCAACAGTCAACGGAATAGTTGTTATAGCCGGCAAGGTTGGTAGTATGCGAATATAACCAATATTGGGTATGAGAGTTTGCAATAAAAAGATTGCGACAAATATAGCAGTAATAGCCAGGTTTTTTGTTTCTTTTCTGTGCATTTGCATCCTCCTTAAAAAAGCACCATGCTATTATATTGCTTGATCTTATTAGTCGCAAATAATTTCTCCGTTATGGATTAGTTTTAATAATACTTAATACTCTAAAACTATAAAAATTTTTTATTCTAAAACTGATCCGGATTCAAAAAAGCGCTTAAAACTATCGGCTTCGGCCAGCAATTTTTCCCTATTATCTACCTGTGAGAGCTTATAACCGACAAAATACGGTGATGCCGTATAACGCAAGATCAATTTAGCACAAATACCCTGATCAAAGCACGGATAGAAAAACAAGTTATAGGAGTTATTACGACCCTTTGACAAAACTTTTAGCATGTATTTTGCTCCGCTTTGAATCCAGTCCGACCAGTCATCAATATTGTTTTCATCAAGAAGATTAAAATTAAGTTCAATGTAGCCCTGAATCGGATGTGTGCTTACGTTGACTTCAACTCCATCTTTATTGAAAAGACTTATGCCTTCAAAATTATTGGGTTGAATGTACTTATAACCATCCATCTTTTCCAGACCGACTATTTGCATGTGGGGGTGTGCAAGAGATCCACCAGAATTTTCGCCATAATTTTTATACCATAAAACAGATCTGAACTTGTGTGAATCGTTTATCTGTTTAAAGCATGATAATGAAAAACGCATCAAAGAACGATTATAATCAAGTGAATAAGTGGTAATATCTCCTTGATGCTTATTGGACTCAATCAAAACAGTCTGAACCGTATCACGTAACGTATGGTATTTATTATCAAGCCAAATCATCCCACCCTGTTTTTTTAAGATATGAGTCAATCCCGCCACATCACAAAAGGGACAGCCAGAATTATTTTTAACTTTACGATAAGAATTAGGCTTTTCTTTAGCTATGTTAACATCAAACACTAATGGGTCATTTTCCATTGAGCAATCCCTCCCAAAAACATTCTTAAATCTTGCATTTTACTAGAGCCACAATAGATGGTAAACTGTAACCGCAATTATTTTTTTGAAAATCCCAACGGTGGTAGAACTTATGCAATCAAAAAGAAATTTAAAAAAATACAATAACCGCAATAACTTGCTTCTGATTATTATCGGAATAGTTCTGATTTTAGCAGTTGTATTTGGCGTGGTGTTGTATAACAATCACGTCGAAGCGCAAAAGCAGGCTAAAGCATTTGCTACAAATCATTTTAACCCTAATGTTAACATTTATGGCGTAGAAGTTGGAAACTTAACAATTAATAAAGCAACTACCAAAATCAATCGGAAAGCGAACAACATTGTCTCACTGGAAAATGGTAAAGTTGCACTTGAATATGATCCTAGTTGCAACACCATTAAGAAGCAGGAAGTTGCCACTTATTTTAAAAAGCAACATACAACTATGCCCAATAAGCAAAGCTACGAATACCGCAACACTGATCTAGATGCTGCTAACAAAAAAATGCAGGCGATGAGTCACGCCGTAGTTAATTACCATGTTGCAGGCAAAGTTTATAAACTCAAAGCACAAAAATTAATTAACCAGGCAGTTTATAGAAAAGGCAAGTACACTTTTCTTAACAGCGAAAATTTAGCGGCAAAGCTTAATAAAATTGACCAGGATGTTTCAACAATTCATCAAAGCTATAGTTTTGCGGTGCCAAAGGGTAATAAAGTTGCAGGAAAGAAAATTACTATTAAAAACCAAAGCTATGGCTGGGGCGTACACGTCAAAAGGGCACAAACAGCTGTTGAACAGGCATTTTTGAATGGAACTAAAAATCTGGACGGCAAAAATTATATCTATGGTCTTGGCTACAGCACTTATGGTTTAGGCTATGGTAAAAATAATCATGGCATAGGCAATGACTATATTGTAGTTTCTCTGCAGAGGCAGGAAATGTGGATTGTGCGCAAAGGCAAGGTGGTTGTTTACCTTAACGATGTTGTTACCGGAACAAAGGACGGTAATAAAAATAACCGTACCCCTCAAGGAGTCTGGTATATTCATTATAAGCAACGCCATGCGGTACTGCGTGGACGCAACAATGATGGCTCTAAATATGCTTCACCTGTCAGATACTGGATGCCGTTTACCTTGACTGGTTGCGGTTTTCACGATGCTGGCTGGCGCGGTGACTGGAGTAAAAAAGCCTATTTAAGAGGCGGTTCACACGGCTGCGTTAATATTAAGCCCCAGGAAATTAAGCAGGTCTGGCACAATGTAAGCAAACGTGAGCCGGTTATTGTATATGACTAAAATTTAATCAAGTAAGTCAAATAGTATGTAAAAGACTAACTTCCATCTCAAAGTTAGTCTTTTTTCTTACCCACTAAACTTATTACCCACACAAAAAAGACTAGCAATAACTGTAGTTAAAGCTAATCTTTTTAGTAATGATATTTTTATTTCAAATATATTATTGCAATTCTGGCCAGTATTGTTTATTAGCCTCATATAACTCATCCAAAACCTTTTTACCTACATGGTAATCTGGAATGGTCTTATTGAGGACAACTGCTTCCAAAGCAACTTGATATGAGCCAGATAGCGCTGCATCCACAGTTCGTTTCTCGTAAGCTTTTTGCAATTCCATTAGTCCTTTATGGAAAGTTGGGATCTTACCAATACTAATGGTTTCTGCACCCATACTGCCAATGTATGCTGGCACTTCTACTACGGCATCAGTATCAAAATTAGATATTGCACCATTGTTCTTTTGGTTAACGGTGAAACGTTCGTGGGTATTATGAATAATTGCGTTGGCAATATCAACAATGTAGTTGCCGTGAACGCCGGAGTTAAGTGAAGAACCTTTAGCTGTGCCGGCTTTTAAAACCCGCCGACATTCTGTGAAGATTCTCTTTTCACGTCCCTGCATTACCCAGTCACCACGTGTGAAGTTAGCATCCGATTCAGCCATCATTACATCAGGCATCAGGTAATACTGCAGGTAGCAGTTAGGGAAATATTCAGGAAAGCGCTTGAAAATAGTAATCATGCGCTTGTATGTATCAATCCAGTACTGGTCATCAAGAGTTTCGTCATTCCATTGAGCAAGGGTATCAATCTTGCCAGACTGAACGTCCTCACGCAGTTGTGGCAATAGATCCTTACCGGTCTCATCAATCATCGACGTCCACCAACCAAAGTGATTCATGCCAAAGTATTTGAAAGTAATATCTTTTAAATCCTTGTGGAAGTATTGTGCGATTGCACCCTCAATTGAAATTGGCATATCACAGATACAAATTACCTTTGCTTCAGGAAATTCCCGGTAAATTGCCTCTGACAAAATTGCTTCTGGGTTAGTGTAATTTAAAATCCATGCATCAGGACAAATCTGCTTAACCTTCTTAATGATAGCGATAATATCCGGTATTACCCTCATTGCAAAAGAAAAGCCGCCAAGTCCACAAGTTTCCTGACCAATAACGCCATTGCGAATACAAATTTTTTCATCAATAGCCCGTTGTTTGTTCAGACCCGGACGAATCTGCATGAATAAAAAGTTTGCATCTTGTAGAGCTTCTTCTAGGTTAGTCGTGTAAGAAACATGAACCGGTGAGCCTGTTTCTTCGTAATACATTTTGGTGTACTGCCCTAAAAGAGACACTCTTTCTTCATCAATATCATAAAGAACTAGCTGGTTCATATCTAAGTCAGCAGATCGTTGACGTAAAACTTCCAAGATACTTGGTGACTGGGTTGATCCGCCACCAATGATTACGAATTTATTTGCCATTTCAATAATCCTCCTAAATTACTTTCCACTTTGTGATGGGTGTTTTTTCAGATAATCAAGATATTCATCAACTTTATCATGAATACTTTCTACATCAACTCCAAATACTATTTGGATATTATGACCATCTTGCATTACGCCTTTAGTACCTGTCTTATGTTTCAACAGATCCATATCTAATTTATTTGTATCTTTAACGTCAACGCGAAGCCGAGTATAACAATTAATCATTTCATCAATGTTTTCTGGACCACCTAGACCAGCTACAATATTTTTAGTTTGATTATCAAATTTTGCAGTATCTGCAGTTTCTGCTCCACTGCCAGTTTGAGCAAGTTCTTCTTCTGCCTGCTCAACAGATTCATCTTCACTTTCTGCACCATTAAGGAGTGTCTCGTCAGCGTTAGCACGTCCAATAGTTGGAATGTTGAAGCGTTTGATCATAAAGACGAAGACAAAATATTCAAGTAAACCGGTGACAACAAACATTATTGGGATGAGATACTGGTGTCCCAGCCTTGCTGGAAAGGCAAAACTGTTAATAATCATATTAATACCGGTATCAAACTGAATATCGATACCAACTATATTTGTCAAAAATAGACTAATCCCGTAAACAACTGAGTGAGCTAGCCATAGTAATGGTGATAAGAACAGGAACATAAATTCCAAAGGCTCAGTAACACCTGCTAAGAAGGCAGTAGTAACAGTTGGAATTAAAATAGCCGCAACTTTTTGCCTATTCTTTGGTTCTGACATCTTCCAGAAAGCAAAAGCAATACCGATTGGTAACGAAATTGAACCAAAATTAGACAGATAACCAATGGATTGGTGCATTGCAGTAATATGACTAGGGTTGCCTAGCTCGGCTAACCAAATGTTAAACGCACCAGTGTACAGCTTGCCGGCAATTCTGGCAGTACCACCAAGTGGAGTGTAGAACAAAGGCATCCATAAGAAGTGGTGCAGTCCAACTGGTAAAAGCATACGGTTTAAAAAGCCATAGAAGAAGAACCCAATGGAGCCCGTAGTTGACATTACCTTAACAATATTTTCAATAACCCAGTTAACTGCAGGCCAAACATAAGTAATAGCAATTGCAAACAGAATTGTGACAAATACTAAAATAATGTAAACGGATTTTGTTCCTGCATATGGTGATAAATATTTATGGAGCTTAATATTTCCCCATTTATTTACCATCCAGCCCACTAGGATTCCTAAAATAATTCCGAGAAAAACTCCCATATCAGTGACTTGGATACCGAAAACCATGTTTTGACCAGTACCAAATAGTCCTTGAGAATTTGGCTTAGCCAAACGGTGGGTTAATTGCAGCCATGAATTGTTGGCGAACAAAAAGATTAAATAAGTAACGATACCTAAAATTGCGGCATCAGTTTTATATTTAGGTTTAGCCAAAGCCGTAGCTATACCCACACAGAAAATACAACTTAATTGCCCGATCATACCGCTTGACAGGATATTGTAAATAAAATTACCAGTATCTTTCAAAATAGTCGGCATTAAGTCTAGCTTCAAAATGGCACAAACTGATAAGATAATACCAGTTACGGCCATAAACATAACGGGTTGAATTATTGCCCGTGAAAAAACATTCGCGGACTTCATAAACTTACCCTTCATAATTTTGCCTCCTTACATTTTTTATTTAAGAATTAGGATATGGAATCACTTCTACCTGATTTTCCTGCAGCTTCTTTTTAAAAGCCGAATCACAAAGAATTGTCACTTCTTTAATTCGGGGTATATTAAATGAAGAACCAAAGTAAAGTGTTTCATCCACAAATGCGGGATGAACCATAAACTCAGTTATTTGGTTATCCTGCAGACGGTCAAGAACAGCTTGTATTTCTGTTAAACATTGTTCTTGATCCGCATGATAAGATTTATCCAAACTGCGAATATGCGAGTAATTCATCAGATCATCAAAACCGGCAATTCCTCTTTGATAAGACAACTTAACTTGATCTTCGATACCGTAGCAATTTCTAACCGGTAACTGATACTTATCAGAAATACGCTGAGTAAGAGCTAAGTTCTCAGAAAAAGAATGAACATGATGATGACTATCTAAATGAGTTAGCTTCATTCCTTTACTTATCAGGAAATCAACTTGTGCGCACCACTCACGGTAAATTTCTTCCGGGTCCATTTCACTGCGGTGTTTTTTATAACCAGCTAAATGGTAGAATTCACCATTAGTATCAACCAGCGTTTTGGCATCCGTCATTGGTTTACCAGTCGTAATGTTAAGGTGACAACCAACTCCTAAGTCTTTGTTTTCATTTGCTAAATTGATTGCCTCTAAACAACCTGGCATATTTGCCATAAGCGTTGTAGAAGAAACCATCCCATCTTTATACGCTTTAATAACTCCTCGATTTACGGCCAGTGAATAGCCAAAATCATCGGCATTAATAACAACTTGCTTCATTCACACACACCTTTCAAATCATTTAAAACGCTTTCTTTAAACAAAGTTAATATAGTATAATGAAAGGGCAATAACAACAAAACACACAAATTATGGTGTGATTTTCAAAATAGGAAAATATTTTCAAAATAGCAAGGTAGTGTGTTAAATGACAAAAATCTTTCAAATTGACCGTTTGTTCCCTAATAATCATTTGCGTCATCAAGATATTAAAGTGATTGAGTCGATTATTGACTCCATCATCACCAACGATAGCTTAGACATTCGCTACATAGCTAAGAAAAATTATCTGTCAACTGCTTCAATCAGCAGGCTAGTAAAGAGGGCAGGTTTTGCTAACTTTAAAGAATTTATCTTTTTCCTTTCTTCCCGTTACAAAACTCAGCCGCTAAGGACCTTTGCCAACCTGCCATTTGTCCACTGTAATTTAAACGCTGAGGTAGTTGCTGATTTCTTCAATAAAATTAAGCTGGAAAAAAGAACTTATTTATTTGGTGAGGGCTTTTGCAAAATTCTAGTAAATTACACTTATCGCAAATTATTGCTTAAAAAAATTTATGGTGTAGACTTGGATGGCGTTGAAATCTCAATTGCATCTGATCAATCGCCTCATACTTTGATTACGTTCTCACAATCTGGAGAAAATAAAAATGGTTTGATCAAAATTGCAGGTTGTAAGAAAGATGGCGGCGATATTATTACGATCACTGCTACACCACACAGCACTTATGCCAACATTGGTGATTTAGCTTTTGTCGTAGAAAGTGGCAGCGGTGTGCCCGATCCTGAGAACACCAGCCTAAACTATTTTTATGGTAATACTATTAATTTAATTGAAAATATTGTTAGTCAGTATTTATAATTAATTACAAAAAATAATAAATTTATGTATGATATTTATTTTTGCTTTTAGTATCAATGACTTTAACTTAGTTTTCTTAGAATTAAGCTAATTTTTCACAAAGATTAATTATAATCCGACTGGTAAAGAATATATTTGCTTAAATATTTAATTATAGAAAAAAGCGCTCCAATAATTAGATTATCTATCTAACTATTCTGGAGCACTTCACTTACCCTAGATTGAGAGCGCCATATTGCAAAGTCTTATTTTTAAGAAATTTGCATATCAATATGAGCATAAAGAAGCTGGTAATTATGCTTTTAAACATTAATTTACCAGCTTCTTTTTTAACACTTATTAATATGACATTAAAAATTAAACAATTTTAGTTATAAAGCTGCCTTAACAGCTTGATTGACAGCATCCTTTTCAGCATTAATCACGTCAACCTTGGACTCGATATTCTTGGTATCCATTCTGATCTCACGACCAAAACCCGGCTGATCAACCTTTGGCTCAAAGAATTCTTTGAATTCTTCCAATCTCTTTTCAGTATGGAAAATGTTTGAAGCCACAGTAATATAAGTGGTAAATTCCATATCACCACCGACTGTTTTTTCCAGCCATGACCATTGGTCCCGTAACCAGTCCCAAGCAAATTGTTCGCCTTTTGGATTAGCTAAGACATTCGCAAACCAAGAACGCAAATCTTGTGGCTTAACGACTGCAGCATTTTCAAAATTCTCAATAAGTTCCTTGATTTCAGCGGGATCCTTGGTGTTGGTAATACCAGCAGTAAGATCGTCCTTATAGTTAGGATCGATGGCAGCTTGATATTCTTTCAGCAAACGATCAACTAGACCCGCTTTATTATAGTTTTTAACTTCATTCATTAAAACATACGGTCTAACTGAAGCATCAATTTCGTTTAAGTTTTGATCGTGCTCAGTAAAAATTTGGTGACCATCTTTTATCACAGCAGAATTATCGGCATACAACGACAAAGCTATTTCTAATGGACGAATTCTCTTATCATCATCTGTATCGGAAGCTTGTGCCTGCCAGCCCAACCGTTCGACTTGCTTTTGGGTCAATTTATTAACGAATGCCTTTAAATCTTTTTCTGCAGGTGAATTCGGAATAACAAATTTACGCAATGAACGAACACTGGAAGATAACGCACTAATGACAATATATGACTTAGAATCTGCAAATTTTGGCAGTAACGGGACAATCTCAGCGTATGAAATTTGTTTACTTTCTGCTAAAAGTCCCAAGTCTTGCAGTAATTGTAATTGATCAACCGGCTTCAACTTAGTAAATTCAGCCATAACATCATTCATTAAGGTTTCATCATAATTAACAATGAAGTGCGAACTATTGCCTACATTTACACGTAAAGCGTGACCGGCAGCACTGCGCAACTCTTGATAATCTCCTAGATCCAGTTCTCTTTCAGACATAATTTGTGGTGCCTTAAAGTTTGCATTCAATGGAATAGCCCACTTACGTCCAACATCTTTGCCTTCACCAATGAAGAATTGCTTTTGGCTCAAAATCAAGTGACCAGCTGAGTTTACTTTGGCGGAAACTACTGGGTAACCCGGTTGATCAAGCCAAGTATGCATGATCTTGCCAATATCTAAATCAGTAGCAGTTGAAAGGGCGTTCCATAAATCATCACCGGTGGCGTTGCCATAATGGTGTTGCTCAAAGTAATACTTAAGTCCCTTACGCAAAGCATCATCTCCTAAGAGTGCCCGTACCATAACCAGCATCCTTGAACCTTTAGCGTAAACAATTGCACTATCAAAAATTGAATCAATATCAGCTGGATGTTCCACATCAACGTGAACGGATTGGACACCATCAGTGGCATCACGTTTTAAAGCTGCTGGTACTTCCGAAATTTGGTAAAGATTATCCCAAACATGCCAGTTTGGCTCTAAAGCATCAACTGAAACATATTCCATCATGTTGGCAAAACTTTCATTGAGCCACAAATCGTCCCACCACTTCATAGTAACTAAGTCGCCAAACCATTGGTGCGCCAATTCGTGAGCGATAACCGTTGCCACATAAGCTTTTTGGTACGGTGTTGCATTATCAGGATCAAGCAAAATTGCGACTTCACGGTATGTGACTAGTCCCCAGTTTTCCATTGCTCCGGCAGAAAAGTCAGACAGCGCTAATTGCCAAGAATGTGGCAGCGGGTACTTGGTTTGGTAAAATTCTTCGTAAAATTCAATTGCCCGTTTTGCGATATCCAAAGCAAAGTCTAATTCCTTAGCTTGATGTGCTTTAGTCGCAAAAACTCCCACTTGAACGCCGTCTTTGGTTTCGGTAAGCTTTGATTGTAATTCACCAAAGGAAAAGGCAATCAAGTAGCTGGACATTCTAACGGTTTGTTCGAAGTAGTGAACGCCATCTTCAACTTTAACTTCCGGCATGTTGGCAATCGTAGTTTCACCTTCATGCTCATCATACTTAAGTGCTAAAGAAAAAGTAGCTTTGGCTTCCGGTTCATCAACACATGGGAAAGCCTGACGTGCAGCTGTTGTTTCAAATTGAGTACCGATAATCTGTTTTTGCACACCATCAACTTGATAGTATGACGGATAAATTCCCATCATAGAATCAGTCAGCGGTGCCGAATACTTAATCTCAACTGTGACTTTGCCGGTCTGACCCAGTTCGATTTCAATTGCTTCTTTTTCGTCATTTACAGTGAACGGTACTTTTTTACCTTCACTTGTTACTGAAGCAATCTTCATATACTTCTGATTAATTAAAATAGTATCCTCAATTGCTTCACCGGTAATTGTCGAAGTACCATTAATACTTTTCTGCTCCCGATTGATGTCTATGAATAAATCATAGTGTTCAGGGTGAAAAGTTTCATAAAAATGTTTAGCAGCCATATTTACCTCCTAAAATACTAATTACTACCAATTTTAACAGACATAAATAAAAATGACATTAAAACATTCATGTAAGTAATAATTGGCTTTATCAAAATAAATTTTTTCAAAACTAGTAGAATTATTAAATTTTTAAAAAATTTTGTAAGAGTTGCGTGTTATTTCTGTAACAACAATGACACATTGACTGTGTACTATTATCCATAGAATTAATACAGTTAATTGTGGGGATTGAATATATTGAAGAAAAGTAAAAGTTTAATACTTAAGTTAATTACAGCACTGGCGCTATCATTTAGTTTCGTCACTGCTTTGGAAACTACTAATAATAATTCATGTACGCAAACAGTACAGGCTGCCAAGATGTCAAAAGCAGAACGTGCAGCCAAGAGATGGATTGCAATGCGTGAATCGGGTGGTAATTATTACGCACGTAATGGTGTTTGTTATGGCAAATACCAATTAAACATTGCTTACCTAAACGGCAATTATTCTAAAAAGAATCAAGAAAGAACCGCTGACAGATATGTTTACGGTCGTTATGGTTCATGGGTTAACGCTAAGAACTTTTGGTTAGCCCACCACTGGTATTAATAAGTATCTCTTTAATGCACTATCCCATTAAAAAACGCAGCCTGACTAATTTGTTAGGTTGCGTTTTTGTTTGAAACAATTTCTTTTAAAGTTACTTATTCTCTTCAACTATTTGCCTAACTTTTGCATACCGCTCATCCCATTTATTAATGATTAAGTTATCGTATTTCTGTTTTAATAAAAAGTCGAGCAAGTCCTTTTTATCAGGTCGATCTAAAAACAAATATTTTTGTGGAACAACGATTTCAGGCATAACTGCTCGCAAATGTTTGAGAGAAATTTTTTTAATAGCACATGAGTTTAAAATAGGGATAATGCAGCCATCATCTTTAGGCATAAAATAGTCATATATTTCTCCATAATCGTCTTTTTGAATTTCTTGGCCTATCTGAGCTAAAGTAGCAGCATTACTGCGAATCAAAGGAGCACATTTGATAAATAGTTGTATTCCACCATTACTGCCGGTAGTATAAACAAAAGCCTGAAAACTATCTTTAAAAAAACTCTTGCGGTATTCAATTATTTTTTGTCCCGTTACAATTTCTTTTACGTATTCCTCATGCAGAGATAATAATAAAGTAGGTAAAAACGGATCATAAACTTCATCTTTTATTGTACACATTATCAATAATATCTTTCTTTGTTACTAACTTTTTGATACTTATTCCCATTATAAATATGTTTAGTTAAACAAGCAACCTTGTAAAAAGACTTACATGACGAAAGTTGTCCAACTTTTGGAGCTCAGCACAACAGCATGAGTTTTTTGCAAAACAAAAAACACTAAGCCATTTAGTAACTTAGTGCTCAAGGTTTTGTAAAATTATTAACTAAATTCGACAGAAGCCAAAATTAGTCGTCTAATTTTTAAGTATTACATGATTTTAAAAGGTTCAATTAAAGTTGCAAAACATTTGCTTTCCCCCGGATTAAGCAAAATGTTACCTAATTTTTGATACCAATTGCTAGTTTTGCCAGCTTCATCTGGCAAACCCGCAAAAGGTTCTATACAGACAAATGGCGCATTCTTGCCTTCTGGACTCCATAATGTTAAATATGGAAAATCTTTAAGATTAATTTTCAGAATTTTAGTATCAGGCTTACGTTTCAATAATATAGAATTAGCGTTATGAACGTCTAAAATTACCAAGCCATGATCTAATAAACTGCGACTAAGCGGAATTTCAAAGAAATTTGCTTTGACTAAAGGAAAAACTGTGCCATTACGAAAAGGTACTGGTCCTACACCATATACCGAAATAGGGGTATCGCTGCCTTTAAGTTCTATACTATATTCTTCAAGAAAACCTCTAATATTCCATCCTGGATGGAAACCCAACGCGAATGGCATTATAGTCTGATTGGGGTTTTCAACAGTAAAATTAATTTTCAAGCCTTGATTAACCAACTCATACATGACATGCAACTCATAATTAAAAGGGAAAACCTTCATAGTGGCAGAAGTCGCATGTTGTACCAGCTCTACTTTATTATTACCATATTTCTTAATTTCATCAAACTGATAATCACGAGCAAAACCATGTTGTTTCATATTATAGTATTTGTTGTTTAGTATATATTTACCATTATTTGATCGGCCAATAGCTGGGAAAAGGATAGGTGATGGCGCTTCCAAATTGAGCCATCCGGATCATTCCAAATCAAGTCATAATCAACATTTTTAAGCACAAAATGTGTTAATTCTGCACCAATTTCGTTTATTTCTACTTGATATTTGTCATTTTCAATTTTAATCAATTTATTAATGCACTTTCCTAATCATCCTCCAGATGTCGAATCACACTAGAATATATTTCTTTGGAAGTAATCGCAGCTAAGAAATCTTTAGCAAAGACATCATTCACAAATAAATTCATGAGTGCTGCCAGAACATTAACTTGCTTTTGACCATCTTTAATTCCCAAAATAAAAACATCTTTAACCTTGATCTTTTCTTTGTCTGCCATTTGCTGCACAGTAATTGGCTTAGTCAAACGCAAAATATAAATAAAAGGTAAGTTTATATTTTCGGGATCTGCATGCGGAATTGCAATATTAAAATTTTTAGTCATTAATCCAGTAGGGAATTCTTTTTCTCTTTTTGCTAAAGCTGCCGCATATCCTGGTTTAACTAATCTTTTTTCTAATAACTTTTTAGATGCATAATTAAACAATTCAATTTCGTTATTAACCTTAATATCTACATCTATCAAATCAGTTTTAAAAACATCTTTAAAACTCATCAGTCAGCTCTCTTTCTATCTCTTAAGAAAGTTTTTGGTAAACAAAGCTCTCTTTAGCAATCTTGGCATTCCATTCCAATCTTTCAGCCATATCATAAGCTTTTTCAAGAGTAGGTCCTGTTACTAAAATACCGTGCCGATTAAGCAGATATGCCTTAGTAGCTTGCTGGTCAGCACGAACTTGTGCCCGCACAGTATTTGCAAGGTCCATTGTCATTGCCTTATGATATTTGAAACATTTAATAGTTCCTATTTTTTGTGTTGCCTCAGTTAAGTTAGGCATATCAATTCCTAAAGTTGAAAAAGTCATTGATTCAAGAGCATGGGCATGAACAACAGCACCAATTTCTGGATTTTCTTCATAGCAAGCCATGTGCATATTTACTTCTCTGGTTACTTGACCGTCTCCTTCAATAACGTTCTCGTCTTTATCCAAAACTAGAATTTGATCTGGACGCAAATTACAATGAAAGTCTTCTGACATTAGCCTAGGTGTCATAATGTAGTGATTTTCATCTACTCTTACACTGACATTACCACCAGCTGAGTTAGTTACTTTTCGTTCGTACATATTTTTTACAAATTTGACCAGTTTTTCACGTTCACTTTGATATAACATAATGTTTTATTTTCCCCCTATTTAGCCAATTTTATACATTACCTTTATTGCACCCGAATTTTTATCATTAAGTACAGCAAACGGTTTATCTTTATCCTCTAATTTATAAATTCCAGTAATAAGCCTCTGGGTGTTGATTCTACCTGATGACAGATAATCAATTGCTGCATGCCATTCATATCCTGGAAATGGTGCTGAGAACGATAGCCAAGAACCTGTAATCTCAAGCTCTTTGCGCAAAATCTGCTCAAATTCTTGATACTGAAAGGTTGTAGGCCTAGTAGTCTTACCGATAAAAACTACTTTTGCATGTTTACCAGCATATTTGATTGCTTGAACTTGAGTAATTGGGTTTCCTGCAGTTTCAAAAACTGCGTCAAATAAGCTATGAGCTTTAAAATATTCATTTAAATCAACTAAATCAACTTTAGCAGAATTTATCACTACATTTGCACCACATTCTTGTGCAACTTTTAAACTAGAATCTTTAATATCAACAACCGTAATTTTTCCCGCACCTCTAGCTTTAAGTGCCATAACAGTCAATAAACCAACTGAGCCTACACCCAAAACAAGTACATTTGCTCCCGCTCTGATATTGACCCGTTCAATACCATGAATCGCTACCGTAAGTGGCTCCACAGTTGCTGCTTCTGCCAAAGAGAGATTATCTGGTAAGACTAGACAATTTTGTGCTGGAACTGCAACATACTCAGCTAATGCACCTGGAACACTTGATCCAATGAAAGTATAATTTGTACACATAGATGGAAATCCTGCTTTACATTCATTACATTTTCCACATGGTATAAGTGGAGCTACGCTAACTTTATCGCCAATATTTAACCCTTTAACATCACTGCCTATTTTTTCTATAGTGCCTGAAAATTCATGTCCTGGAATTTGAGGAAAATGATGAACTTTGCCTTCGTAGTAGCGCGGCAAGTCTGATCCACAAATACCCGCATAAGCTACATGAATAAGTACCTGTTCATTATCAATTGCTGGAATAGAGATATCCTTTAACTCCATTTTATTTTTGGCAGTAATTACTAATGCTTTCATTACTTAGTTTTCTCCTATACTAAATCTTTTATTTGTATCTTTTCTCTTGTTTTTGATAATTGCTTTTGGGTAACTTCTGGAAACCAGTTTTCAACATTACTAGTTGAAAAAGCCAAGGCATCTCGTAAGGTCGACGTTGTTGTCTTCTTTTTTGCCAGTCCATGCATAAATTGTCCCAAAAAGAAATCACCACAAGCATTAGGATTTTTAACATCTACCGGTTGTGAATAACCATAAAGGTATTTATTACCAATTCTGCCGATTGCCCCTTTTCCTCCCAAAGTTATAATAAAATTAGTAATTGCGGGATTAACATCAAATTGTAAAAGATGAAAATAGTCCTGAATGGTTTCTAATTTTTTATCTGGGAATATGTCTAAAATTTCTTCGTTGTTAATCTTAATCATATAAGGAACTAATTTATATGCCTGTCTTAGAGGGACACCACTGGTATCAACTACCAGTTTTATTTTTACTCCTCTGTAAAGAAGTTCCTCGTATACATCGCTTATATAAGTTTCTGGCATTCCCTTCATCAATGAACCTGAGAAAACCACATAATCGCCATTTTTTACACTATCAAGAAGTGTATTAGTAAAGCTGTCAAATAAATGTTTATTCAGCTTAAAGCCATATTCTTGTGATAAAACAAGTGACCTGTCACTTTCATCAACCAAAATATGGCATAACCTAGTATTAGTATCAACATCCGTTTTAACTATCGGATAGTGATAGTAATCAGCTAACTGAATAAAATGTTCACCATATTTACCACCAAGAATTGTATGAATCTTAAAGTCCACATCGTTATTAAAACTCAGTGCATATGCCACATTAAAGCCTTTTCCACCTGGGACTTCTTTCATTTCTATTGGACGATTAGGTTTATCTCGTACTATTTTTTTAAAAAGTAAAGTCCTATCAATTGCAGGATTAGGGCAAATCAAATGAATCATAACTATTTTTACCTCTTATCTAAAAAATTCCGGCTAACAGTTTAAGTAAATAATATGTTATCCAAGAATACCATTGTGTACCAATTGCCAAGGAAGTTATTTGTGTTATTCCAGATGGTACATGATAGCCTATTGAAGATGCCAAATTAGTTAATAGAGGTGCGGCGAAGCTAGACATATAAAGCGTAATACTACAAATAAATACAGAAATTATTATTCCACGGAACAAATTGCCTTTTGAGGGCACGATGGCAAAAATCACGTAAAACGGTAAGGCAGTAAGATCTGCGAGTGGCATTGCTTTATTACCCGGAAGTATAAAAGCTAAAACCACCGTAATTGGTACCATAATTAAGCCCAAAGTTAAAACATATGGATTACCAATTCCTAAAGCTGCATCCATACCAATATAGAGCTTTTTACCGTTAAACCTTTTCTGCATAAATTCCTGTGCAGCTTCAGAAATTGTTGACAATCCATCCATTAAGATAGCAACCATTCTGGGAATAAGAACTAAACTGGCTGAAATTGCTACAGCTGTAGTTAATATTTTGGCAACAGACATTCTTGCGACTGCAGCCATAACTCCACCAATAATTAAGCCCATCATCATTGGCTCACCAAAAATTCCAAGATGCTGTTGTAATTTTTCTGGTGTCCAACTTATTTTCTTAACACCTGGTATTTGGTCAAGCAACCAATTTAAGGGGTAGCCTATAACTGCCCAGTTAGTAGTTTGTAATCCTGGAAAAGAAACTCCTTCCAAACCTAAATTTTCTTCCACATCCTTTTGCGTATAATCTGCCAATTTAAATATAATAGCCATATTAATTACTGCACTTAATACTGCTATAAACATATTTTTCGTAGTTAAATAAAGTGCACTAGCTGTAAATAAGGGTTGCCAATAATTCCAGATATCAATATCCATCGTTTTTGTCCAATTAAACGCAATCATAATGACATTAGTCAGAATAATTGCTAAGAAAACAAATGGTACTACTGGAGTGCCCCAAGCAATTGATGAGGCCACCGGCCACCCAGTATCAGTTGCTGTCAGATGAAAGTGATACTGCTTCACGAGGGCTTTGACTACTGGCGAAATTGAGTCCATCATCATTCCAGACATTACATTGATACCGACAAATCCTATTCCTACAGTTAGGCCCGCCTTAAATGCTACACCAATTTTTTTGCCAAAAATGAGACCTAATACGGTAATTATTATTGGCATCATGACACTAACACCTAAATTTACGATATATTGAAAAAAATTGAGAATTAGTTCCATAATGTACTCCCCCGCTTTAATCCTTTAGTATTTCTTGAATTTTAGAAATTGTCTTTTCCTTACTAATGCCAGTTAAAAGTGATTGTCCTAAAATTACAGGTACATTTCCTATATCAGCAGAAATCATAGTTGAAGACACTATCAAGTCTGGCTTCCTACTAGCTACTTTAGCTGGTATATCAGCAACGGTACATTGAACTATCTCAAAGGGAACCTTCAGTGCTGACACTATATCAGTTACTTTCTTATTTAGTATTGTTGATGTGGCAATACCCGTACCACAACAAACATATAATAATTTTTTATTCATATTGTTCTCCTCAGTATTTAATTTGGCTAAAAATTTACTTTATTAAAGTTTCTGATAAATAGTAGTTAATAAATCATATTCAGACTGATAACTATTATTTTTGTTATAAAATAAAACATCATAAATGCCATTTGAAGCACTAAGTCTTTGAACCCAAATCTCATTTTTAGTCGGTACTAGCAACCAAAAACCCAGTGTTTTTTTTCGCTTGAGCCACAATTCATAAATTTGCCCAAGAGCCAAATTTTTATTCTTTAATACAACTTTCTTAATCTTTTTAGGAACATAAAAAAGATAAATAATGTGAGCATACATTAGTAAAAAGCCGTAAATTAAAAAGCCAATTACATAAACTATCTTGTTTGTTGAAATGTTTTGAATAATTCCTTTCCCCAAATTGCCCAAAAAAAGATCATTAAGTGCTTTTACAAAATTTATCAATTTTCTTTTCCTTTCATTAACGTTAATTTTTCTATATAATTCTTCTAGAAATCGGTTTCAAATTTAATTGTAAATTCAATATCTTATATAAGCAATACGTTTCACTTATTATGAATTTTGTTCAATTTTTCCATTGATTTTATTCATACTTAGTCACAAAAATTGTAAGTTAGCTATAAAAGGAGGATATATTTTGTATAAGGATAGTAGATTACAACAAATTATGAACATTTTAAATTCTGTTGGAAAAATCAAAACATCAGAATTAGCTACTAAGGTTTACGTCAGTCCGTCAACCCTGCGGCGAGACTTAGTGTTATTAGAAAAGCAAAATATGATTAGCAGAAAATTTGGCTATGTCAGCTTACTAGGAAAAGCAAATTTAGAGTTTCCTTATTCAGTACGAGAGCAAGAAAATATAAAAGGTAAGAAATACATTTGTGAAAAAGCAACTTCCTTTATCACCAACAATATGGCTGTCTTTTTAGATTCAAGTTCTACGACCAGCTTTATTCCTGATTATTTATTTAGAAAAAACAAATTAGTATTTATCACAAATGGTCTTTTACATGCCTATAAATTAAGCAAATTAGAAAACGTGACGTTATATACTTTAGGTGGTCATAATCCGAGAAACTTTGGTGGAACAGTTGGTAGCGACACAATTGATCAAATTAATAACTATAATACAAATCTAGCAATTGTTTCTTTTGGTAGCTTACTAAATCACAGTGTTTACATAACTGACAAAGAACAAGCTAACTTTCGTTTAGCGATGATTGCCAATGCAAAAGAAAGTATACTTTTAATGGACAGCAGTAAATTTGAACAGAGTGATTTTATTAAAGCTAGCAATTTAAAGGTTTTTAAAGCAATCATTTCTGACAAGAAGCCTCCAAAGGATACAATCAAGTACTGTAACAAAAACCAAATTGAAGTTATCTGGTAGTTTATAGCAAACTACTCAGCAGCTGGATATTTAAAAGAAAATTAAAACAACAATATTAAATTATTTTCATAAAAAAAACTGAGCTGTACCTCAACCATTGAAGTACAGCTCAGTTTTTCTAATCATCTTATGCTCTGTGTCTTAATAAATGAACTTTTGCGGGTTCACCTTTTAACCAAGTAGCAAAGAATGCATAGCCGAAGACCATTAAAGCAACTACAGCCGCCAAAATAATCATATTATTATTGTCCAGCGAAATTGCTTGCTCTTCTTCTAGCAGATTCTTTGACTCATTAACTTGATTGCATAATCCAAAGAATAACATGATTAGACTACTTAGAGTTAGTAAGCCATTAACTGCCGTTAAAATTTTTATCTTCGTTAGCTTCAAAAAATCATGTCCTTTCTTTCGATTTAAATATCGGTATTATATACCCTCTGGAAATAAATGCAAGGCCTTTGCTTAAAATAATTTAAATTTTTTATTTCTAATATGAGTATTATTATAATTTTATAATTAAAACTTCTAAATCCGAACAAAAAGAAGTACAGAATCTGTACTCCCTTTTATTGCCATTCACTTGTTAACCATTCCTGTGCCAGTTCAAACCAATGGGCAGCGTGCGGATTTTCTTGCCATTCCCTGCCTTTAACTACCATATCTTTTCGTGCTAAAGAAAAACCGTGACCACCACGATTGAAAATATGAACTTCACATGGAACTTTATTATCATGTAAAGCTGCTGCATACTCAAACGTATTAGTGACAAGAACCACCGGATCATCCCAGGCATGAAAAATAAATGTTGCTGGCGTATTAGTGGTTACGCCTAAAGAACTATCCTTGATAAATTCATCTTGCGGAACTTTATCCTGCTCATCTTCTGGGATATCAAAGCCAATTTTGGTCAAGTTAATTAAAGGATAACCCAAAATAGTTTTATTAGGCAAAACTTCTTCACTCTTAAAGCCAAACTCTTTCTGATACTTTGAAGAATTAGCCATGCTGTTGGCAAAACTAGTTACGTGACCACCAGCGGAAAAGCCAATCGTGACTATTTTGTTGGGATCAATCTGATATTCTTGCGCATGATCGCGAAAGTACTTAACAGTAGTTAATACGTCCAGACCTGCATCCGGGTAAATATCGCCTTCATCTTGCACGAGGTTATATTCCATAACCACACTGTTAAAACCACGGTTATTAAAAGCCAGCGCTACAGGTTCACTTTCTCTTTGGGATAAATGATCGAAGCTACCTCCAGGAACAACAATTGCCAGGGGGTGTTCTGGTGTTACCAGCTCGCCAATTGACCCCAAAGTGTATGTGTGCACGTTGAACTTGCGCTGGTTAAAATTAGTTAATGTTAAATCATTTACTTTCATTTTTCTCCCCCACTTTTACCATGTTTTTTGCTAAAAAGGTTGTTGCTAATGGTACTGTTAATAATACACCAATTAAAGAATACATTATAATTAAAGCTTCATTAACAAACATTTTTTCATTTAGTACTTCGCCTAAAGTGTAATTCAAACGAATGTACCATAAAAATAATGAAAGGAAGCTGCCAAACATTCCAAATAAAATAGTATTCATTGCTGTGCCCAAGACGTCATTACCAATTTTGGCTCCGCTAGCTCTCAGATCTTCATACGAAATTGCTGGATTATGTTTTTTGATTTCCAGCAAACCTGAACTCATTGATACAGCAGCTTCTGCCACTGCGCCAAGTGTGGAAAAGATGGCAACTGCTACTGCAATTAAGGGATAACTTAAGCCCGGCATTTGCGACAAGCCAACCAAAATTTCACCAGCTTCTGGTCCAAGTCCGGCAGCTTGCGCCAGCCATTCAAAACCCAGAACGATCAAGCTGGCTGCTAAACAAACAACCAGAGAAGAATAAAATGAATTTTTAGCAACCTGATAATCATGCGTGCCTAAGAAAATAATAGTTACCAATTTTAAAGGAACAAAAATCAAAATCAAAAGAGGAATGTTGATACCCCAAGAAATCAAGATGGCGACTAAGATTAGTAATAAAGTGTTGATCAAAACGCTAAAGAAACTGCGAATTCCCGTTTCTCCACCTACAATCGTCATTAAGATTGCCAGCACGATCAGTAAGGCCGTTAATGTACTCATTCTTCAGTCCCCACTTTCCGCTTTTTTTCTTCTAAAAACAGCAGACTGCAGCCAGTGGCAAAGACAACTGTTAAAACTATACCAATCGCTGAGATAATACTCTGCGTGACACCAAGTGAAAGAGTAAAACCAAAGGTGGAACGCAAACTGTTATTATCGCGCAAATAGATAATTGTCATTGGCAATTCTTCAGACATAAAGATTAACACCAAAACATTAATCAGAGGTCCCATGATTTCCTGACCCATAGTACGTCCACTTTTAATTAATTGCTTAGCAGTTAAATCTGCTTTAGTCTGAATTAATTCATAAAGACTGGAAATAATATCAGTAGCTTCATCCATTACAGCCCCTAAAATGCCTAGCAAGGTTTGTGCTAAAAAGATGCCGCGAGGATCTTGGGTGGCGTAATCTCCCATTTCGTATTTGATCTCCGATTCACCAGTCAGGCGCATAATCAAGTAACACAGTGCAAAAGAAACAAAAGTACCTAAAATTGTTGCCAGCCACGTTGTCAGCATTTTACGATTAAAGCCTTGAACAACCAATAAACTAAAGAATGAAAAAACAATATCAGCCAAACCAAACAGCAGGACAATATAAGAGCCGTTAAGTTTGATATCCAGCATGATAACAATATAAAAAATCATCCAGCTGAGTATCATTGACGCGATTAAGTTAAATGATTTTTTACCGGCAACTGCAACCATTAGCGTTGACATTACAGTCAAAGCTAAAACCAAAACCCAGTCTCGTTTGGGATCCTGAATAACCGGTTCACCATGTTTAACATTGACCAACACTCTTTGACCCGCGCGAAATTTTTGTGTAACTAATTGCGAGGGGTAATACATATTAATAGTTTTATAGGTTTGACCCTTAAACTTACCTGACAAAACTTTTAAATGAAGGACCTGCTTTCTGGTTTCATCTTTATTGCCATAGACATCTGTACTTTTTTCTTCTAAAGTATCCTTAATCTTAGTATCGGTAATTACAGCCACATCATTTTTAGAATAAATATCTGTCGCAAAATAGGTACAAGCTGTTAGAATCAAGCCTATAGCTGCAATTAATACCGCAAATAAGTAGCGCTTTTTTATTTTTTTCAACCAAATCATTCCAATCGATTTATACTTACCTACTGTAACTTAAAAGCAGCCATTAAACATAAATTTTAAGCTAAGTTTGCAAAATTTAAATATTATAAAAACGGCTTTTAACTAAAAGTCGTTTCTTCTATACCTACATATCGAGAAACCGTTGCCACCAATGTGTTTTTTCCGGCTCAACCTGCATGTCTGCTAATGTCCGGTGAGTATTGGCACTAGCACCTTTCTCAGCGTTTTCTTTAGCTTTAGCCAAAATTTCTTCATGCATTTGCTGGCTTGACTTTTCTTCGTCTTGTGCAACCTGAGCTCGCTTTGCAGCTGCAGTTAGTGGCTTAGTATCAGGCATCTCGTCAACATCTGTTATATCATCATTAGTCACGATTCCTGAAATATCAGGCAAAACGCTAAAATCATCTGTTGAACTAGTAGTTTTAGGAACAGGCTTTTCCAACTCTTTTTGCTTTTCCAATAACTGTTTATTCTGCATTTCGATATGATCCAACTGTTTTTGCAGATTACTCAGTGCCGTATTCTGCTGGCCAATTGTTTGCTGTAAAGCATTCAGTAGTTTCACCATCTGAGAAGTAGACATTACTTCCTGCTTTTTGTCATCTTCTGTTTTTTTAGGCTTATCTTTTTTAGCAGTAACCGCAAAAACCTGTTGAGCAGCTTCCTGTAAGGTTAAACCGTTATCCTGCGCCAATTTGTGAAAATCTTCCAGGTCCTGCACATCCTGCTTGCTATACAAACGCGCATTTTGCTTTGTTCTGGCATAATAATCAGGCTTACTAGTAACTTTTTCCACAATTAAAGAATATTTACGTAATGTAGCAACACTAATGTGCAGGTGTTTAGCTGTTGCCGAAGGTGCGGTTAATTCTTCAAAATTATGCTTATCTTCACTCATCAGATATACTCCCTAGCACAATTAATTAACCAATTTTATGTAACAGGCTTTTCTTATGGTCAAAACGCTCCTGCGCTTTTCCAATTAAACGGGTAATCAGTTCAGAATACGAAATACCTGCTTCTTCAAACAGCTTAGGATACATACTAATATTAGTGAAACCGGGCAGTGCATTAACTTCTGTCAAAATAACTTTATTATCACTGGCACGTAATGTCGAATCAACCCGAGCCAAGCCACTGCATTCTGTAACTTGATATACTTTTAAAGCGTTTGCTCTAACTTTATCTACAATTTCTTGAGGTAATTTTGCCGGAATTTGCAAGGTAGTAGTGGAATCAGCATCATACTTATTTTCATAACTGTAAAAAGTCCCAGCCGCATTGATAATTTGGCCTACGCCTGAAACAATCGGCTTGTCATTACCTAAAACAGCAGTTTCAACTTCCGTACCATGAATGGTTTCTTCAATTAAGACCTTGTCATCATATCTAAAAGCGTCAGCTAAAGCATCATCAAATTCTTCTTTATTGGTAACATGATGAACGCCAACTGAAGAGCCTTGGTTTGACGGCTTAACAAATAGGTCAGAGCCTAGTTTCTCACTGACTTTATCATAATCGCGTTTGGCATTAGCAGCATCTTCATATTCAAAGCGTTTAATCGCAATCCAGTTAGCAACAGGAACGCCAACACGCTGTGCTAAAATTTTGGTAAATTCCTTGTCCATGGTTACAGCAGAAGCTAACACGTCATCACCAACAAAAGGTTTATTCAAGATTCTGAATAGTCCTTGCAGACAACCGTCCTCACCTAAATTACCATGCACAATTGGAAAGAAAACATCAATTTCCGGCAAATTTTGCAGTTGAATTAAGTTTGAAATATTGGCCACTTCATGTGGATTCTCAATAGTGTATTTAGGATATTTTAAAACTTTAAATGAATCCTCTTCACTTGCTAAATAGCCATCATTAGTTATCCAAATTGGGTGAACATCAAACTTATTTTGGTCAATCGCATTATAAATATTGTGGCCTGACATGATTGAGACTTCATATTCAGATGAATTTCCACCAAAAATTAAACCAACTTGTGTTTTCTTAGTCATTATTTTTACCTCTTAGCATTATTTCTTAACTTTTTATTATACGTCAAGAAAAACCCGAAGAATTGTAATTTAGACAATTTTTTAGGATTATTTTTATTATAAGCAAAAAGCCTTGTATAAGGCAAAATCATCAACAAAAAATTTATACTATATTAAAAAAATACCTTTTTATTCCCAGGTTATTTCATAAAGCTTATTTATTTTTGTGGGATGCTTGCCAGGATTAACCGGATCAAAAGACTGGTGGTAGGCTACAGTCAAATAGATATCATTACTGCTAATCAGTTGTATGCCTTCTAGCTCAGTATAATAACCGGCTAGCTCTAATTCATTTTTCTGAGACAAATCAATTAGTTCCCAATATGACGGATTGACTGCATTCCAAAGAATTTTAACAATTTTGCGGTTTTGGCCCAGTCTGTAGTCTGCAAACTGGCTGGAAATATAGATATTACAGTTATTATCAATGGCAAATCCCTGCAGCGAGCCTACTAATCCCATGCGACCAGACAAATCTGGTATTTTAAATGCAGCTAAACATCTTATTGTAGTAATATCAACATGTTTAGTTAACGTTGTTGCTTCATCAAGCGCATTATTAATATCGTTTAAATAGTAGAGTGCAAAATAGCCGGTAAAGTCATTATCCCCATAAGCTATTAAAAAGTAATTTAAATTAGGAGAAACAGCAACTTCTACACGTGCAAATTGATCTCCACTGCAACCGACACCAAAATCAGCTCCTGCATAATTTAAATTGGACAATCGCGGCCGCATTTTAGTATTTGCAGTAACCTTAAAATATCGTGGAATTGCAATACGTGCAATTTGCTTAGACCAGCTAGACCAACCTGAATTCAAATCATTTGGCTTGGTGCCAATAAACCACTGCCCATTTCTTCCTGCATACTCCAAAGTTTGTGTATGACCAGCAGCCGTTCCAGTTAGATGTAAAACCGGTAATTGCTTATTAAAAGAAACATTACTGTTATTTTGACCACGATAAACAAAAGTATCCCCAGCTACATGTTGCAAAGCATAAGCATAGCCATTATTGATAGTAGTTTTCTGAACTACTACTTGACGCAAGTCCTTATCTACCGGACCGGTTATCCCATCCCAATCATCTAAGTTACTCCTTAAGCTGATACTGATATTTTTTGCCAGCTGCATATTTGCATTATTAATCAAAATACTTTGTCCTCATAAAAGCCTTGTGCAACAAATTATTAAACATCACTATTTTTTCAATCTTAATAATAGTTAATTTAATTTTGCCTTATAATTTATACTAAAGAAAGGAGAGCTCTTTAAATGATAAAGAAAATTTATACTGCCCTCTTGTGCTTACTTTTCATTTTTCCATTTAGTAACACCAAAGTTTATGCGGCAGAATTCACTCCTGACGAAATAAATAAGGTAACCCATTTACAACAGGAATATGCACAGCTTGATAATACCACTTTTAATTTTAATAATCTTTATCTGAGCAAACCCCAGTTTAAAAACAGATTTAAACAAGGTACACTCGTTCCTGCTTACCTCAATAGTCAATTAGCCTACACCAACTATTATAGACAGCTATTTGGCTTGACCCCTATTAAAGAAAATTTTCAGGATAATATTGCTGCGCAAAAAACTGCAGCTGTACTGGCCGCACTTAATGCTAACCCTAGGATTAACCAACATAGCCTGCCTTTTGAAAAGCGCCCGAAAGTAATTAATAAAAACGTTTGGCAGCTAGCTCGCAACATTTCGAGCAAAGCTAACCTTAATTTCAATACTAGTGACCAATCAGCTGGTGATGTTATTACTGATCTGCTAACCGACCAATATAATTTAACAGGCGCTGACACTGGTCACCGAGCATGGCTATTATCAACACGCCTAACATCAACTGGAGCAGGCGCTGCGTATGGTAAAAATGGCTACCGCTATTCTGTTCAAAAAGTTTTTAATCCTGATGATGTTTTTCGTATTCCCAGCCAAGAAATGGTAACTTATCCTAGCAGCGATGTTTTTCCAATTGAACTTTTGCAAGGTCAAAATATTGCCTGGTCTGTCTATCTTTCAGATCAAAGCTTTAAAGGCAATCCAATAATTACCATTACTGATAAGGATACTGCCCAAACTTATCAGGCTAAAAATGTCCATAATTACAGTAAGAGTGGCTATGGCAATTTTGAAACTATTATCACTTATTATCCTGGATCAATCCCGCTAGTTGTTGGTCATGAATATGAAGTAAAAATCTCGGGTTTGACCAGTTATACCTTTAAGCTGTTTCAACTTAAAAATCCTTCTGAATTAATTCAATAATAAAAACCTCGGAAAATGATGTGTCCTATGACGACCATGTGTTTTCATTATTAAATAATGAAAACAATCAGCTATTTAAAAAGTTCCAACATAAGTTCTTCAATTGCATTCAAAGTATCCTGAAAGTTTACCTTTTGGGCATAAGCTTTTTGGTGGGTATAATTTTCCCATTTATCTCGCATTGCCTTACTACTTTTTATGTCATTTAATGTAATTTGCTATAAATAATTTTCTTTATTTACTTTTTCAAAAATTTCATTAAAACTGTTCCTTGAATTAGCAGTATTTTCTAAAGCAGTTCTAGCTATGGGTAAGTTCAGCTTTATTTTTTTATAATCTGTTAGTTTTCTAAGCTTGTTTAACATATATATGTCATAAAAGTCTTTCATTCGAGTATTAGCAGTACTGCGACTAAATACTGTTTCTAGTTTTTGGGCAATGATAGTTTCATTATTATAAGCAAAAATTTCTATTGAACTATCATCGATCAAAGAATTATATTCATATTTGATTTCTTTAGGGGTTATGATATCACCGGTAGAAATATCTATTTTGATATTGGCCTTAGATTTTTTATATAGAGTGCCCAGTAAATGAACTCGGTTCCTAACATATTCAGCTCCTTCATGTATCTTTTGTACATTACCAACTCTTTTAATTTCAATTGGGTCACTTTTACTTGGAATAATATTGCAAATTTCATCAACCATTTTTGTTGCTTCGGAAGAAGTCAAATTCTTTCCTTTAATATCTGTATCAATATCTTCTGTTGTTCTGTTATTAACGCCAATTAAACTTGACAACAAAAATCCACCCTTTAAGATTAAATTGTTTTTATATTTTGATTTGGCTATTCTTTTTACAAAATCATCTAAAGTAAATTCCTCCAAAATTACCTGTGTAGATGTATTATTATCCTTTACCAGTTTACATATATGAGCTATCATTTGTTGATTATTAGTAAAACTTCGAAATTTATCATTCATTTTTATAGCAATATTTCTAGGTATTCTTGAACTTTTTTAACAGTTTTGAATTTTCTTGCAAAGTACAGCAATTTGGCAATATTTTTATTCGGCTGTTTTAAATACTGCTTATAAGCCTTATTTATTATTTCAGGATCAATGTGATTCTGTGGTCGTAGTATTTCTGCCATAGTTCGATCAATAGAATAAACCCTAACATTATTTCCACTAGGAGTTTTTACTATTTCTATACCCAAATTATACATTTGAAGTACTTGTTGATGAGGCACAATTTGTTCTTTTAGCTTTGAATTTTTATATCCTCTCGGAAAGGTAAGATCAATTTTATCTGGAACACGATCACTCAAACCATATAAATAAAGTGCAGACCTCAACGATATTATTCCCTTCTTGAGCCTAAGCTGAATAGTATAAAAAGCATCTTCCAAATGGTTTGGACTACCATAAATTCCTTTATCAATCAAAATTAACGTATTGTTATTAAGATAGCTCTTAATTTGTTGTCCTGAAAAGTTTTTCTTTGTGAGTTGTTTTCTAGACAGCACATAGTTATTTTGTTTCAACAAATTTTCCAATTCAGATTTTCTAGTCATTTTAGTCACATTCTCTTATCTACATTATACCCCATTATATAAAATGTTGGGGTATAATATAGATAAAATTAAATAAATAAAAACCATATTTCGAAACATAAGTGAAATATGGTTCTTATTAAAACGAATTAATATCTATTTTCAGAGAGTTATTTGCATCTTTAAGTAGATATTTTTTGAACTGAGTAAAACTTTAGAGGTAGCGCGCAACAGCAGTCAACAAATCTTTTTCATTATTAACTATGGTTCCATTAAGCTTAATCAAACCAGTAGTATACAAGTTAACATAATGAAATTGGTTTTCAGCAATCTGAGTTAGAGCATGTAGCTTTTTTTGATTAATAGCGCCCTGTTGGCGTGTATCAGTGTATAAGCCAATTATAGGAATCTCTTTTGCATAAGCCACACCTATTTCACTGGCAACACCATTATCAATGCTAAGTCCATCAAGAACCGCTACCATCAAATCACTATTGAGTAATTTTGCGGTATCTGCCTGGGCGATCATTTTAGAATCAGCATACGCTTGTTTATCATTAATTGACGCGTTTTCTTGAGGTAAATATAAATCAATGGCATCATCTATTTGCCGAATCTTTGTCGCTAATTGCGCGTTATAATTGATTTCTGCTTGTGAAAACAAGGCATTTGCAAAATAAATTTTCATTTGAACTTCCTTTGGTAAAAGTAATTAGTTGCTTTAAGCCAATCACTCTAATTGTTTGGCGAGCTAATTTCCCACGGAATTGCGCTTAGGATATAAAGAATGACACCTACAATGACAAAATCTAGGAAAATACTGCTGCTAATTTCCAATACATAACCTAATACAGCTAAACTTTCAACGTTAAAAATTACGGGAATAACTGCCAATACGCCCGCAATTAATATTAACCAAAACCCTGCCCACATACCAGACGCGGTAACTTCGTGGGTCAGCATTTTCGAATTTAAAAATAACTTCATATCACTTATTAATGACCGCAAACTAATAATAGCCATTATCAGTATAATTACATTAACGATTAATAAAATAAAAGCCACGTTGCCCCCAAGTGTAACCGTATTCAGATTAAAAGCATCTATTACGTCATATGGGGCATTGTTTTCCTGCTCTTTTAGTTTTTCTTGTACTAACTGAGCATCACTAGATACGCCTTGATCAACATTTAAATCAATGTCATGCAAAATCTGCTTGGCTAATTTCATATTACTGAATTTAAACCATGGTATACCCAATGTATAGTCAATAATATGGTCGGCAATTGGCTGTGTTTGCTTAGTAGTCAACAAATTAGCGTTGCCATTTTTATTAGCACCAATTATTTCTGCTAAAGTATCAAAGTGCTTGTTGATCTGCCTGACAACTACAGCCTCATTGCTATTGTTTCTAATTTGCCCTTTCATGAAAAAGGGATTTAGGAAAGTAGCGGTAATCATGGTTAGCGACACAATCAGAAAGATAATAAAGGACAGAACTTTTTTATAATCCTCGTTCTGCTCTTTATTTATTCTGTGCAAACCATCTCGCGCGCCATTTGCCATATTTTTCCTTTCTAACAGACAATCTCCTTGTCTTCATCAAACATTGTATCTATTGCATGATGTATGGTCTTAATATCGGTAGATTCGATAATTTCATGACCTTCTTTAAGCGCCTTATCAATAGTAGATTCTGAGCAATGTAAGAAACTATACATAAATGATTTTGTACCATAATCTGCTATTTCCTCAGGAGAAACGTCATAATCTTTATTGTCATAATATAGACGACTGATACCTGTCACGGCAAAAGCAATCCCCAGCCGTACTTCTTTCGGATCAAAGTCAACGTGGTTAAATAGCTGTTTCTCCTTTAACCAATCATTAATGGTATTACTCCAAAAATCTAACGACTCGTTACTTTTAAACACCTCTGTAATAATGCGCTTAAGACCTTCATCTTTGATCCCCAGCATTTCAATTGCATAAATAAAGGCTTTAGTGCGAGCACAAACTTCCTCTTCCTTGCTAACGCCAAATTTTTGCACCTGCTTATCTAATGTATTAAGAATATTGCGCACTACATCAGTAATCAAGTTTGATTTATGGGGATAATATGATTGCAGTAAGGATTTGGAAATCCCCGACTTTTCTGCAATCATTTGAAATGAAACACTATCCATTCCATTTTCTCTAATTAAGTGAAATGTATTACTTAAAATTGTACGTCTTCTTTTATAATTTTTACGTCGTGCCATAATGTTTTCTCAGCTCCTATACATTTTGCCTTAATTATACCAATGATATAGAATAAATAAACAAAAAAGGCACCGGTATATTATATGCTTATAATTTATACTAAAGAGAAAAATGTTAGCAGTAAGCCATTTAATATGTCTTTACTTTAAATCACTTTCACTTAACAAATGCATTGAGCGATCATTATATACATAATTAATTCCTCGCGCCAAAAGCAAATCAACAGAAATACGAACCATTCTGTCCGGATAATGGCTATGCTTAATTGTGTCAGTCACTACAATTTGTTCAATTGGTAATTCATTTAGAACTTCGAGCGCGTTTTGTGAGAGCAGTACGTGTGTGGCAGCAACATATACTTTTTTAGCGCCTGCTGCTAAAACTGACTTGGTTGAAGAGGAAATACGCGATCCTGTATCAATTAAGTCATCTACAATAATACATTTCTTATCTTTAACATCACCGATCATATCATGTACATCAGCGTCATAACGGGCACGGCGCTGATCTACAATTGCGATGGGAGCATCAAAGCACTGGCCAAAGTTACGAGCAAGTTTAGCACCAGAATGATCCGGTGAAACAACGACAATGTCGTCTTCGTCTTTAGAAGCGATGCCATTATCAATAAAATATTGCGCTAATAATGGCATAGCGTGCAAATGATCAACTGGAACATTATAAAAGCCTTGGATTTGTGAAGCGTGCAAATCAAGTGCGATTAAATGATCCATACCAGTAATTTGTAATAAATTAGCTATGAGTTTAGCAGTAATTGGTTCCCGTGAACGAGTTTTGGTATCTGAGCGTGAATAAGCCAGATATGGTACTACTACATTAACCCTATGCGCTGAAGCACGATGCAAGGCATCTAAAACAATTTCTAATTCCATAAAGTTTTCATTTACAGGATCTTGAATTGACTGAATGACAAAAACATCACACCCCCTGACACTTTCGCCAATATTAACTTGAATTTCGCCATCGCTAAAATGCTGCACAGCAGTTTCGATTAATGGCTTTTTCAATATTTGCGCAATTTTTTCATTTAAAGCGGGATTTCCGCCCAGCCCAATTAGCTTCATTGGGTGCATTAACTGAAGAAGTTCTTCCTTGTTCATAGCTACCTCGTTTTTTAAAAAATACAATCTTTGCAAGTCTATTATAACCAAAAAAGTCCTTAGTGCCTAGAAAAGTAATAATTCAAACAAAAAGCCGAAGATACTTTCGGCTTCTACTATGCGAATTTACTCTTAATTCTAAAAATTTAATGACCTATTGGAAAAAGTCTTCCATTAAGTTTAGTAATTTGAAACTCTTTACGGCGTAACTTTCATGTTTTTGCCTGGGCATGACCAAAAGCTGTCCTTGAGGAATAATCTGACTATACCAGCGGACATGTTCTACTTTAACCCAGTCTTTTTCACCTACTACACAATAGGTAGGTATTTTAATTGCCTTTAAGCTGTCAACCGACATAAAGCTCTCTAATAATTCGACTTTACTGTCTCGGTTCATGCGTAAAAAGCGCAGAAAACCTTCAGTCAGATAGTGGTAAGGCCTGATACCATTACCGTTAACAAAAACACCTGCTATCATCAGCTTTTTAAAGATATCTTGGTCTTGACTTGCCAGCATCATTGCCACCAAGCCGCCTGCATCAAAGCCAAAGCAATAGCAGCCTCTGATATGAACCTGCTTAATAAAAGCCGCAAGGTCTTCAACTTCAGTCTGGTAGTGTTCTGCCGCTTCTCCCTGACTCAGACCATGACCCCTCATATCCAGCACATAAACCGTGTAATAAAGAGACAAAGGAGCCACTATCTGGTCAAACATGCCTCCATCTAAATGGTGTCCGTGTAATAGAAGAAGTGGCGCGCCCTTACCTAATTTACTGTAATAAAGTTCATTACCATTTACTTTTTCTCTCATCTTTGGTCTCTCTCACTAGCCTCAATCAACTTCTGATTAGAACCATTTTCCTTCTTATGTTCATGCCACAAGCTACGGATAATAATTTTAGCAATTATGTAATTCGCTTTAAAATTATCAGGAATCATTTTTGAATTAAAGTGATGAACCATACTGTCTTTGCGTTGCCAGTAATGATATAAAGGCTTGCTATCACAATAAAAGCCCTCTGTTAAAGCCAAGTATTGGACATTAAATATTTGATCCTCCATAAAGGCCAAGTTTTTCTTGAAACTAAGATGATTCTGGCGTATAACCGACAGTTTGTAGCCTTTGTTCCAAGTATAGCCTTTAACAGGAGTAGCCAAGCAATGGTTATCACATAAAGAGCCAAATGGATTACTGATTAGCTGGTACGTTCTAGCCTTACCTTTCATTCCCTGTACAACTTTTTTAGTTACAGGAATTGAGCCTTGCTTATTTTCGTAATCAAGCCAAAAGCCACAGGAAACCATTGCAGCATCGGGATGATCATGAAAGGCATTTACAAAAAAAGCTGTATAACCGGAATCTACCCAGTCATCACCATCATGAAAAGTAAAATATGGTGTATCAACATTCGCAATACCAACATTACGCGCATCAGAAAGGCCACCATTATGCTTATTTATTATTTTAAAGTAACGGAATCGTGCGCGATAGCTCTCAGCTATTTTTCTAGTATTATCCGTTGAACCATCATTGACAATTAACAACTTAAAATTCGGATCATCTTGCTGTGCCAAATGATCAAGTGCTCGAGTCAAGTATCTTTCAACATTGTAAACTGGCATGATGACAGTTAATTCAGGTTGCTCAGTCATAGCTTCCTCCTTTACTTTTGTTATTATACCATCTTAAATATTAAAAATAACGTAAAGTAAGTAGTACATAACTATAATTTAAACTTTTTGCGTTTATCATTTAGTATAATTAAGGACAGTCAAAAGGAGCTAATTACATATGAAAAAAGCAAAAACTATTTTAGCTATTATTACAATGTTATTTTTTGGTACCATTTTATGTGGTACTGTTAAGCAAACAGTTAAAGCAGATGATTTGCCCGTAGTTTGCCTGGGAACGTCTTTGACTGAAACGCAAAAAAACGGCACGTTAAAAACACTCAGCGAACCTTTAAAGGGCACTAGCTATCAAACTATTACCATCACGGGTGCCGACTTAGTCAAATACCTTAACCCATCTGGTGCTAACTTTACTACTAATTCTGGTGTCTGGTCTAGTGCAATGATTGAAAAGACTGCTTCTGGTAATGGTATTAATGTCCACATCCTTGACTATCAAGGACGCAATAATATTACCACAATCACATCCGATCAATATAAAAATGCCGCTTTAACTGCCGGTATTTCTGACGCTAATATTTACGTTACCAGTGCTGTTCCTATTGATGGCTCTGGTGCTTTAGCTGGTGTCTACGCCGCTTATAGCAAAACCGGAGAAAACTTAAATCAGAGCCAGGTTAATGCAGCTCAAGACGAAATAAACACATTGAGTAAAATTACTAAAGAAAATAAAGATAAAGACGGCTATAGTGATGCGCAACTGAACAACGCTGTTGCAGGTGCAAAACAGGAAATGGGTAAAATCGGTAATAATATTTCAAACAGTCAAATTCATGACATTGTTAACAATCAAATTAACATCAATCATCTTGGCGACGTCATTAATAATAATCAGAAACAGCAAATAATCAACATCTTAATTGAAGTGCGTGATTCTGGTGCTTTAAAAAATCATAAATTTAGAGACCAGGCTGATGCTTTATCAAAAAATATTAAAAAGAATGCAAAAGACATTTTCGATAAAATAAATACCCCGGAAAACCGCAATTGGTTTGAACAAATTTGGCACAATATTACCTCATTTTTCAGTCATTTGTTTGGCGGTTTAATAGTCACTACATTTTAACTAATTACATTTGGTCCATAAACTTATTTAATGTATGGTCAACAAATTCGTTACCGCGATTATTGGCATGGCCTTTAGTCCATTCAAATTTAGTCTGAGAAAATTCAGCCAAGAGCTGATCCAGTTCCTGCCAGCATTCAAGATTTGCAATTGGGCCCTTAGAGCTTTTGGTCCAGCCACGCTTTTTCCAACCCTTAAGCCAGCCTTTGGTAATCGGATTTAGAACATATTGAGAATCGAGTACAAATAGTAGCGGCTGGTGGTTAAAGTTTAACTCAAGCAATTTTTTGAGAGCTTCAATTAATGCAGTTAATTCCATTTTATTATTAGTCGCACCAAACTCACCGTTTGAATCATAAGCAGACTTTTGTTGGCCATCTTCTTGCCATTCAATTAGATAGGCCCATGCAGCTTTATCCGTTGCACGCACATGGCCACCTTTAAAATTGCCGGTATTACGAGTACCGCCATCTGTATAGATTGTGGCAAAAAAGCTGGACGGATTTGCTTTAGTTGTCCCGTTTAATGCTCTATTCTTTTTAGAAGAAGTTGCTGGAGCAGAAGGATTATCCTTGATTTTACGGCTTTCTCTTTGAATCTTGGCAATTGTCTCTTTTAATGAATCCTCGTCTTTTTGAAAGACCTGTTGAACCGTTTCGTGGTCCCAGTCCAAATATTCTGTAGCATCCGTTATTTTGCTAAAAGATTTAAACTCAGCTCCAGAATAGCCATCAATCTGTTTTCGGGCTTCATCCCAAGTGCGATAAACGCCTGGCTTGCGGCCCTTTTTTACTGCATAAAATTTCATATGTTCCCCTTTCACTAATTTGTCTAGTCAATGCTAAAATAGATGTAGTTCTATTTTTAAGGTGGTATTATGTTCTTCAATACTAAAAAATACAAGGAAGAAGTGGAAAAAAACCACAAGCGTGATCTTGCACAAGAACCTAGCAGACTCAGTATGCTTTTTCTCGCTGCTTTGGCAACTTTTGCACCAACTCGTATTTTTTTGCGTTTACATAAAAAAAGAATTGAAGATGACGCCACCATTGAACCAAAAAAAGGTAACTTTGAACAAGTACCGATAATTTATTTTCATGGCTTTCGTGGCGGTGACTATACTACCAAGGTAATGATTCAGCAAGCTTTGATAGATAAAGGAACTTCGAAGTATCTCAAAGTAACTACTGACTTACTGGGTAATTTCAAGTTGGAAGGTACCTGGACAGGTGATCGAAATCCCATTGTACAAGTTGTTTTTCGCCAGCGACTCGTTGGCGTTTATGCAATTGATTACTATTTGCGTTTTACATTACCATTCTTAGCTCAAAGGTACCATTTTTCTCACTATTCGGCAATCGCACACTCTCTTGCCTGTCCCTGCATCGTGCGCACAGAAATGCGCAAATCCCGTAAAAAGCAGTTCCCTCATTTGGTCAAATGTGCTTTTATCGCAGGTCCTTTTGACGGGGTAGTATACTTAGGAGATATTCCCAACGTTAATGCTTTCAATCAAAAGGGACGTCCAGCTGTAGTTAACTTGCACTACTTGTATCTTTTACTCAGACGCAAACGATTTAATCCCAATATTTCAGTGCTAAACATTTATGGCAATGTTTTAGACAACACCAACAGCGATAAATTTATTTCCGTGACTTCTGCTAAAAGCATCCGCTACATTTTAGCACCTTATGCCAAATCTTATCATGAAGTTGAGATTCGGGGTAAAAAGTACGCAGAACACAGCTGGATGCATGATAATCCCTTTGTGATCGACATTATTGATAAATTTATTGGTCTTAAAAAGTAATTTGATTTTTGGAGGAAATAAGTGTGATTCTGCTCCGTGACATAGGACGCATCATCATTATTACTAATACTATATTAGCCTTTTACATCGTCTTTCACAGAAGACGGTCTGTCTTAACAACCTGGGCGTGGCTGATTATCTTGCTGGTTTTTCCAGTTTTAGGAATGATTATTTACGGCTTTTTCGGTCGGGGAATTTCACAGGAAAATATCTTTGCTATTAACAAACAACATCATATTGGGCTGCGGAACGTCCAAAAATCTATTACTGCTGCACCTAAAAAGATCAGCACATCTGATACGTCAAATAAGGCCAAGATGGTTATCCACTTTTTTGATCACGATGGTGAGTCACCATTAAGTAAAAACAACCACGTTAAGCTTTACACCGATGGTGAAATCATGTTTCATGACATGATGCGTGACATCAAAAAAGCTAAACAGTCTGTGAATGTTGAGTTTTACACCTTTTATAATGATGAAATAGGCAATGATTTTCTCGACTTGCTTATTCAAAAAGCACAAGAAGGCGTGTCTGTACGCTTACTATATGATGCCTGGGGTTCAATGGGAGCAACTAAAGCCTGGTTTGACCAATTAAGAAAAGCAGGCGGAGTTGTGCTACCCTTTATTACCTCTCGCAACATGATTACGCGATACCGGATTAACTACCACTTGCACCGCAAAATTGTGGTAGTTGACGGTAAAACTTCTTGGACTGGTGGCTTTAATATTGGTGATCAATATCTCAGTCGCAAGAAAAAATTTGGTTATTGGCGTGACAGTCATGTTAGAATTGTCGGTTCAGCATCTCTGCTCTTGCAAGAGCGCTTTGTCATGGATTGGAATGCTTCCATTCAAAAGGAAAGCCAAGTAATCACATTTAACACTATTTTGTTCCCGAATTTGGATGAAAACGACATTCATCGTGGCGACGTGGCAATTCAAATAGTTTCAGACGGGCCTGACAGTTATAATGCTAATATGCGCAATGGGATTATGCGGCTCATGTCGCTAGCTAAAAAAAGGGTTTGGATTCAAACACCCTACCTAATTCCAGACGACGCAATGTTTGCTACTTTACAAACCATTGCACGCTCAGGAATAGATCTCAGAATTATGATTCCTTGCAAACCAGATCACCCCTTCATTTACCGCGCAACGCAGTGGTACGCTAACGAACTATCCCGTTACGGTATCAAGATTTACATTTATAACAAGGGGTTTATCCATGCCAAAACGATTGTAGTTGACGATACTTTCTCAACAGTAGGATCTATGAACCAAGATTACCGCTCTTATGATCTTAACTTTGAAGACGTTGCCGTTTTTTATGATAAAAATTTCACCAGTGAGGTTGCGCAGTCTTTTGAAGATGATATGAAAGATTCATCATTATTAACACCCGAAGACATAGCCAAACAAAGTCGCTGGTTTAAGATTCTGCAGAGTTTCTCACGGATGCTTTCACCTATTTTATAATTAACAAAAAGTCTTCCGTTGTGGAAGGCTTTTAAAATGCGCTATTATTAATTATTCTGCAAAGTGATAAACACTTTCAGCTGGGTAGCGAGTTGTTTTAATTAAAGAATCTGCAGTTTCCTTACTTTTTCCAATAGCAATTGCCATCACTGGCACATAAAGTTTAGGATCAAGACCAAAGGTTTGCGAAACTTTGGAAACGTCATAACCAGCAATTGGGTTAGTATCATAACCATGATTACGAGCAACAAGCATAAATTGCATTGCAGCTAAAGAGCTATCAACTATTGCATCTGTTGCACGCATTTCATAGCTACCATTTTCATACAATGGCAAAAAAGTACTTAAAATTTCATTTAATTTTTCTTTAGTGATTTGGCCCTCTTCATAATTCTTATTCCACATTTCATGATAGGACTTGTAAGCATCACTATAGCCAAATATTTGTACGACAGCAGAGCAGCTATCGACCTGAGGATAATTAAATTTCATCATATATTTTTTTACTTTAGCTAAGCTTTCTGGCGTATCAGCTACTTCAAAATGCCAAGCTTGTAAATCACAAGCTGATGGTGCTGTAATTGTTTCTGCAAACATTTCTTCAAATTCTGAACGCGGAATCTTGGCACTCTTATCAAAATGGCGCACAGAATGACGATTTTGAACCACATCATTAAAATCGTTATTACGCATTTCGTCACACTTTCTTTATTAAATATATTTCTACTTGTTAATTTTACTACATTTTGTTACCGCCTTCACATATTATTTATAATTATTAGCAGTATAATAATATATAAATTATTACAGCTAAGAAAGGTCTATGAAAATGAAAAAATTAGTCAGAGATAAAATTCCCGAATTTGCTCATTATGCTACTTATCGCAAACTTGCTCCAGCAGAAATTGAACCAGCATTAAAGCAAAAATTAATTGAAGAAACTAACGAAGTTCTTGCCGCTAAAACCGAAACTAATTTAATTGAAGAGCTAGGTGACGTTTATGAAGTTATCTTAGCCTACCTCAAATTTAAAAACGTTGACCAGGACACTTTTTTGAATCAAGTCAATAAAAAACGCGCTCTTAAGGTCGGTTTTACTAAATATTTGGAGATGAACTGGGAAGAAAAATAATTAAAAAAAGACACGCTTTTGCGTGACTTAAAAAATATCCTGAATTTCAATATGAATATCATGATGAATGTGATTTTTGAGTGCCTCAACAATTTGCGCAACGCCATAGGAAAAGCGCAGGTAATATTGTCTGTTCTTTTGGGTTGTCAAAATACAAATTACCTGCTTTTTCTTCGGATTAGGTACTTTAATTAAAGTTACCATTGCAATTTCCGAATATGAAATCGTTCGCCGAAAGTAACCTGAAACTACGGCCCTTTTTGGTGCAAGACCTGTAAAGCCGTCAATAATACCTATCATTAAGAAAATCGCTAAAAATATACTTAAACCTGGATCTCCCTTTTCAATTAACTGCCAGGTAAAACCGATCCAGATAAAAATTACGGCCCAAATAATTGAAGAGGAGCGATAATGTCCCTTTAAATCAATATTTGCCTGCCAGTACCAGCTATAACAGGTGTAGCCTAAAAGTAAGGCATCCAGAATTAAATAAAAAACTATCATATGACTCTCCTCAATTGTATTTTTATCTATTATAACAGACTCACAGTCTTTAGAGCGGTTAATCAACATTAATGATATTTTACTTGCATTTTTATTAAAATTATGATTGAATTATTATCAAATTAAATGCAATGAAAAAGACGAGTAAATAACTTACCTCTTTAAGTGAATCGGTGGCAGTGGAAAGCCGTTAGACCCTGAGTTATTGAAAAACACTTTTAGCAGCACGCTGAAATTCAAGTAAAAGTAGGTTGTGTCGTCTCCAGTACGTTACCACGCTGGTGAAGCATGTTAGTGCTTCATGAGTTGGCCCTTTGGGGCAATTAAGGTGGTACCGCGGAAAAAGCCTTTCGTCCTTGTTTTTATTAAAAACGGGATAAAGGGCTTTTTCTTTTCCTTAACTTATAGGAGGTCAAAACAATGACTTTAATTTTACCCAAAGGTTATCACCCAACTCTTACAATTCGTGATACAGAAGCAGCTATCGTCTTTATTCGAGAAGAATTCCAAAGGGTTCTAGCTAAAAAATTAAATTTGCAGAGAATGTCTGCCCCGCTTTTTGTTGAAAAACATACTGGAATTAACGATAACCTGAATGGGGTCGAACGTCCAGTAGCCTTTGATGCCAAGGATCTGCCTGCAGATGATACACTTGAAGTCGTTCATTCACTTGCTAAATGGAAAAGAATGGCACTTAAAAAATACGGTTTTAACATGCATGAAGGACTTTTCACTAACATGAACGCCATTCGCCGTGATGAAGATTTAGACAACTTCCATTCGCTCTACGTGGATCAGTGGGATTGGGAAAAAATCATTGCCAAAGAAGAGAGAACAGAGGAAACTCTGAAAAGCACCGTTACTAAAATTTTTACAGCAATTAAAGAAATTGAAGCTGGTTGCGCTTCCCGTTATCCTGCTTCTACTTACCACCTACCTGAGAAGCTTTACTTTATCACCACGCAAGAACTAGAAGACCGCTGGCCGGATATTAGTCCTGAAGAACGGGAAAACAAGATAACTGCAAAAGAAAAAGCCGTCTTTATTATGAAAATCGGCGACAAGCTAAAAAAAAGTGGTAAACCTCATGATGGTCGAGCACCAGATTATGATGACTGGGAACTAAACGGTGACCTGATTTTCTGGTATGAACCGTTAAAACAAAAAATTGAAATTTCTTCTATGGGTATTCGTGTTAGTCCAGAAAGTCTCCATGAACAATTAAAGAAAGCTGATTGTCTGGACCGTGAAAAATTGGAATTTCAACGCATGTTGCTTGATGGAGAACTGCCTTACACCATCGGAGGTGGGATTGGACAATCTCGTTTATGCATGCTTTTGCTCGGTAAAGCCCATATTGGCGAAGTTCAAGCAAGCGTCTGGCCTCAAGATATGCTTAATAAGTGCAGGGAACACGACATTCAAATTCTTTAATAAATAAAATGCCATGCTGTCAGAAACTGATAGCATGGCTTTTATTGCAATAACCCTATCTCACAGGCAAAATCTTGTAGTAAACTAACAGTAGAAAAATCTAGTTTTAAGAAAGGCAAATTTATGATTGATTCTAATAAGATAACTGAGTTAAAAAATGATATTGATCAGGCACACCATATTACTTTTCTGACAGGTGCTGGGGTATCAACTCATTCCGGTATTCCTGATTATCGCTCCAAAAACGGTATTTATGATGGTGTATCTGAAAGTCCGGAAACAATTCTGAGTGAAGAAACACTTTATCAGCGACCTGAATTTTTCTACAAGTTCGTAATGGATAATATGTACTTTCCTGAAGCTAAGCCTAATGAAATCCACCAGAAAATTGCCGCTATCTGCAATGAAAAAGGAGATTTAATCACCCAAAATGTTGATGGCTTGGACAACAAAGCTGGCAATAAACACGTCACTGAATTTCACGGCTGTCTCTATAACATCTACTGCACTAAATGTCACAAACCAGTTGAATACAATGAATATGCCAAATCATACCGTCATGATAATTGTGGCGGTATTATTAGACCTGGAATCGTTTTATACGGTGAAGCAATTAATGGCGACAGCTTGGCAAAATCAGTCAACGCAATGCAAAACTCTGACTTAGTAATTATTTCAGGTACCAGCTTTGTAGTCTATCCTTTTGCTCAATTATTGTCATATAGACAAGCCGGTGCCAAAGTTTGGGCAATTAATAAAACAGCTATTCCTGCAGAAGGCATTTCTGCCATCATTGCAGATGCTCTAGATGTTTTTAAGCAGCTTTAAATTTTTTAAGGGCCCTTTAAGCTATTCAAATTGGTTTATCGCCCGAGTACTAGTTATTACTTGTTAAAATTCAACATAGTAATTAAATTTATTCTGAAAGAGAAAAGAGCCTTTAAATGGCAATTTTTAAAATGTATGCTCCCTTTTTTAGTGGAAGCAACTGGATTCACGTATTAACCAGTGGTAAAGATTGGCTCATCATTTTAACCCTGATTTTAATGGAGTGTTTACTTTCCGTTGATAATGCGGTTGTTTTAGCAGCACAAACTAAGGTTCTGCCTGATAAAAAGCAACAGGAAAAATCTTTGTTCTATGGCCTTTGGGGCGCATATATTTTTCGCTTTATCGTGATTGGCATTGGTACTTACTTAATCAATTTTTGGGAGATTAAATTAGCTGGTAGTCTCTATCTTTTCTATTTGTCCTTTAAGTTTTTCTACAATCAAAGGCAGCCGCAAAAGGCTGCTTTTAAAGAAAAAGCAGAATCAGAAAAGATCACTAAACATACGCCAAAAAAGGGCAAACATTTTTTGTCACTTTTCTGGCGGACTGTTATTTCAATTGAAGCAATGGATATCGTTTTTTCAATTGATTCCGTTTTAGCAGCCTTAGCCGTTTCCAGCAATCCAGTAGTAGTATTAATTGGCGGCATGATTGGTATCTTATGCATGCGTGGCGTAGCCGAAATAATAATCAAGTTAATGGACATTATTCCTGAATTGCAGCCAATGGCTTATATTTTAATCGGCATCATTGCTTTTAAACTATTGCTGTCATTGCCACCACTGAATTACGAATTACCTAATACGACCTTTGCATTAATCGTGTTCAGTATTCTAATTTTAACTATTGCTTTTCACTTTTTACGTGTTAAAAAGAGTAAACGCAAATTATAGTTTTTGATCAACGTATTCTTTGAGCACAACTGCCTGGTTGTGCTCTTTATTCTTTGCACCATAAAGAAAAAGAAGATCTTGTTCAACCAGCTTATCTTTAACTTTGGTAATAAAGGCAGCAGTTACAGGATTGTGATCCAATTCATTCATGTACTTTTGCCGAAACTCAGAATATTTAGTATCATCATGATTGAACCATTTACACAATTCCGTGCTGGGACCAATTTCTTTTGCCCATTCATCTAAATTTGCATCTTTTTTACTTTTGCCTCTAGGCCACAAACGGTCAACTAAAATGCGGTATCCGAGCGGTTGTTCATGTTCGTAAATGCGCACTAATTTTATTTTTGTCATTATATATCTCCTTTTAATTTAAGTTTACTACACGGAAAGAAAAATGAATTATTCAACTTATTTTACTAATAAATCTACTGCCGCTATTACTAAAGATTTAATTGGCAGACCTCTCACATACAATGACGGTGAACATATTATGGGTGGTTATATTGTAGAAGTAGAAGCATATTTAGGGGTCAAGGACCGCGCAGCTCATTCTTATGGCGGTCATCGCAGTCCCGCAAACGAGGGTCTTTACAGAAAAGGTGGAACTATTTATATTTATGCTCAGAGACAATATTTCTTTTTTGATGTTGCAACGCAAGAATATAATGAACCTCAAGGAGTTTTAATTAGGGCTATCGAACCGGCCTGGGGTATAGATCAGATGATTAAAAATCGCGGAGGCAAAGACGGTGTCCTTTTAACCAATGGACCTGCAAAAATGATGCAGGCTTTTGGCATTCACAGTAAAAAATGGAATTTACATTTCTTAACTGACTCCCCTTTTAAAATTGACTTAGATGACAGTCACAAAAAGCTAGCTAAGGAAATTAAAACCAGTGCCAGAATTGGGGTCAGCCAATCTGAACTAGAATGGGCCAATAAAAAACTGCGTTACTATGTAGCTGGCAACCCGTATGTTTCCAGAATGAAAAAGAGAGCTTATCAAAAAGACAATGGCTGGCAGTAAGGGCAAGCTTTTTCATGTCTTTTAAAATAATAAAAGAAAATAAATGAGATAATTATAAAATGTTTTTGAAATAAAATTATTGACAAGTTGCTTTTGATAGCCTATTATTTTTCTAAGTTAAATAATTTCCAATGCAATAGAGGTCGCGGTTATTACAAAACTGATCTGAGTGAGCGAACACTGTGAAGATTAGTGTAAGAATTACCGCCGAAATAAGAATATTGTTCGTTTCAATTTTCTTGTTGGGCTGCAAGAGAATATTTTGCAGACTGTCCTGGTTAGTCCCCAGGGAGCGCTATATGATTTGTTTTAAAAATAGATTATGAACCTCGTTGTTTCGATTAACAGCGGGGTTTTTATTTACGCTTTTATTGTATTGGCTTTATTTGAAACATATTTTATGGAGGTTTTCAAAATGAAGTCAAGATATAAGTGGTTGGCTATCCTAGTTGCCTTATTCACTTGTTTGAGCATAGCGACTAATTTTAGTCTTACTGAAGCTGATGCCAAAAAGGATGACGGCACACTAAAAGTAGCTATGGAAGCTAATTACCAGCCTTACAATTGGACACAAACTAATAATGCCAACGGTGCTGTGCCAATTGAAGGCTCAAAAGAATTCGCCAATGGTTATGATGTTAAAATTGCTAAAATTATTGGTCAAAAATTACATAGAAAAGTTGAAGTGGTTAAGACCGAATGGGACGGTTTGCTTCCTGCTCTAACCAGTGGCAAAGCTGATTTAATTATTGCTGGTATGAGTCCGACTGCTGAGCGTGAAAAGGCAATTAATTTCTCTCAGCCTTACAGAAACAGCACTTTTGTGGTAATTACCAAGCTTAACAGCAGATACGCTAATGCTAAGAAACTAACCGACTTTAAAGGTGCTAAATTAACCGCACAACAAGGTACTTTCCACTATGACCTGATCAAGCAGTTAAAGGGCGCTAAGCGTCAGCCAGCTATGCGTGATTTTGCGGCTATGCGGCAGAGTTTGATTTCAGGTACTATTGATGGTTATGTTGCCGAAGACACTGAATCAACTTCCTTTAAGATGGTTGATCCTGACATTAAGTCAATTCCTGTCAGCAAAATGGCTGGTTTCCACGCCACAAAAGATGAGTCTGTCACTGCCATTGGAATCGCTAAGCCCAACAAAGCTCTGCTTAAGAGCGTTAACCAGATATTAGCTACTATTCCTGAAGCAAAAAGAACTAAGCTAATGACTGAAGCTGTTAAGCAGCAACCTAAAACTGATAATAACAAAAAAGGCAAAAAGGCTAAGTCAGAACCTTGGCTGGTATCAATGTGGCGCCAATATGGTGGCATGATTTTAAACGGTATCGGTATGACCCTTCTTCTAGCCTCAGTTGGTACTATTGTAGGTTTCTTTATCGGCCTGGCAGTTGGTATAGTTAGAACTATTCCTACACCAACCACTACCGGTAAAAGATGGCTGCTTAAGTTTGTGAACTGGCTGCTTTCGGTCTACATTGAAGTCTTCCGGGGTACGCCAATGATGGTGCAAGCTGCTGTTATTTATTATGGTATTGCCCAATTCTGGCACCTGAATATTGACAGAACTGTCGCCGCACTAATAATCGTTTCTATTAATACGGGTGCATATTTAGCCGAAATTATTCGGGGAGGCATTATTTCTACACCAGAAGGTCAATTTGAAGCTGCTAGTGCCTTGGGAATGACTCATAATCAAAGAATGTGGCACATTATTCTGCCACAAGCGATCAAGAACTGCCTACCTTCAATTACCAACGAATTTATCGTTAATATTAAGGATACTTCTGTTCTAAGTATTATCTCAGTGTCAGAATTGTTCTTCGTCGGTTCGACCATTGCCAGTCAGACATTCAAGTTCTTCCCAACTTACCTGACAATTTCTGCTATCTACCTTGCTTTGACCTTTACCATCACGAGAATCTTCAATTTAATTGAAAAACACCTTCAAGGTAGTAAAAACTACAACTTAATGGCAAACCAAGTTCAAGTGGGCACACCTAAAGACATGGAGGCTAATAACTAATGACTGAATCTAATGAGACCATTTTAAGTTTAAAGAACATTAAAAAGACATTCGGTGAACACCAAGTTTTGAAAGATATTTCTTTTGATATTAATAAAGGTGAAATCGCCACAATTATTGGTCCTTCAGGTGGTGGTAAATCAACTACATTGCGCTGCATCAATCTGCTTGAGGAGCCTACCGCTGGCGAGGTTGATTTTCATGGTAAAAATGTCCTGGCACCAAATTATAATCGTAATATCTACCGTGCTAAAGTCGGCATGGTTTTCCAACAATTTGACTTGTTTGAAAATAAGAACGTTTTAGCTAATTGCATGGTAGGTCAGGAATTGGTATTAAAACGGTCAAAAGACGAGGCCCGCAAAATTGCTATGACAAATTTGAAAAAGGTGGGTATGGAGCAATATGTTAATGCTCGCCCCAGCCAGCTTTCAGGTGGACAGCAACAACGGGTCGCGATTGCCCGTGCTATCTCCATGGACCCTGAAATTCTGTTATTTGATGAGCCTACTAGTGCTTTGGATCCAGAAATGGTCGGTGAAGTTTTAAGCGTCATGAAGAATCTGGCTACTACTGGTTTAACGATGATTATCGTTACCCACGAAATGGCGTTTGCGAAGGAGATTTCCGATCAAATGTTTTTCATCAGCGATGGCGTAATCACTGAACAAGGCACGCCAGATCAATTATTCAATCACCCGCAAAATGAAAAAACCGTCAAGTTTTTGAGTAATTTTCAGAATAATTAATAAGGTCTAATTGAATATAAAAAAACTGGTAAATCTACGTGATGAATAACGTGATTTACCAGTTTTTTAGTTTGCTTGTGGCTCTAAAAGTCCAATAATTTCCTGATTAAATTTAGTTGACTCCTCCCACTGCGGGAAATGACCGGAATGGTCAAACCAAATTATATTGCACGGACTAGTAATTTTAGCAGCATATTCTGCAGTCAATTGCGAGGACACATGGTGGTCATGCCTGCCCTCACAGAAAGTGATGGGAACGGCAAAATGCAGGATATTTTCAAAATTAACGTCCATCAGTTCCTCCCAAAAATATTAAATTGATTGCTTCGAGCCTTGCAAACGATGAATTAAGTCTTTAAAAGAATAATCTTTAGCAGATATAAAAGGACCAATTGCAGATATAAAAGGACCAATTAATTTACGGTAGTTTTTAGCGCCGTAGATTGAGCCGCCATAAGCTACAATCATTTTAGTTAATTTGAGACTGGCTTTAGTTGGTTCATGGACAAAATCAAGTTGGTCGAGTTTGGCAGTGTTTTTCATTTTTGTTCGTAAAAAAGCTTTTTGTAAAGCAATGTTCTTTTTCATATTAACGACTTGACCAATTCCGATGTATTGCGTA
>NZ_CALYQV010000007.1 GCF_945290125.1 uncultured Lactobacillus sp.
TGACCAGAACTATTGCTGCACTGAATGATATAGCGCCACAAATTAAATTTCTGCCACTTCTACTTAGCATCAAAACCGCAACATTTAATCCCAGTCGCGAAATCGAAAATAGTGTAAAAAAAGAAATCAGGCAGATATTACAAAAGGAAAAGATTGCTCCCGATATTTTAGAATACTTTGCCAGTCTTTATTTTGTCAGTTTATTAGAAACACAAAAATGGTGGGCCAAACATCCCAAGGTTGCCCCAGCTAAAGTCGCTCAACTAATTCACCAAAGCTGCTATCGCGGACTTATTTCACTTCTTAATTAACACAAAAGAACCAAGTAGTTTACTTGCTGCTTGGTTCTATTCATTTACTCTATTATCAACAGAATTTGACAAAGAGCCATTATTTAAGCCACTTCATTTTAATTAGTAATGCATTGCTGATTAATACACCATGCAAACCAAAATAGTCTGTTCAGCTTAATTATTTTTATTACCTCTTATAAATCAAAATGATAGTTACTCTTGATTTAACAAGATATTGCCTGATCGCATTTTCTTAAATGCAATATCAATATCATCTGTATCTGCAATGTGTAACATTTCACTGTAGGTACCTTGAAAAACACATTTTTTGTTCCCAACGAATACAATATGCGCCTGCATGGAATTTAATTTATCCAGCTGGTGCAAAGTCATAATAACTTTTTTCTTTTTCTCAACAACTAAAGATACAATTAAGTCTAGAATTAAATTTTCAATATAACTGTCAATTCCACTAAGAGGTTCATCGAATAAATATAATTCCCGCTCCATTATGCTAGTACAATAAACCATAACAGACTGGTATTCTCCACCGGATAAAGACCTTAGTTTGGTATTTATTAATCCTTTTATAATCTCATTATAAAAACTAGTTTGCGCATTAGTACTTGTAGCAGTGTGATCATTCATTGATTTAAAAAAATTTATTACTTGTTTTACCGTCAGCTCATCAAAGAAAGACATATTTTGAAATTTATAAATAATATTAGGCATAGAAGGAAAACCTATCATAGCTGTAGCAGGACTATCAATAAAGCCATAGATAAGATTAAGTAAAGTCGTTTTACCAGCACCATTACTGCCAATGATTATATTTAACTGATCGGCAATAAATTTTGCGTTAAAATCGGCAAAGATTTCTTTATTTTTATAAGAAAAGTTCAAATGCTTAATTTCCATATTGTCTCCTTACAACTATTTTTCAAAAATTGTAGAAATATTTTGTTTCGCAATAAAAATCATCCCAAATAGGACATAAATTAGAATAACGATCAATAAATTAGCAAGGGTTGCCCAATTTACTCTAGAAAACAACATTTGCATTATTACTTCATACCCCTTCATCAGGTATTTAACGGGCGTACATAGTAATAATAAATTTAACAGTTTATTTTTTGCTTCAACAGCTGACACCATGAATGAGGCCAAAATAATTAATGTAATAACAATATTGTAAGTTTGCAACTTTAATTTTGTTGTTAACAAAAAATACAAGCCCATAGTTAAAGGCAAAACCAACACAGTCGCAGCTATGATAGTGGTTAACAGTAAATAACCTAGATAGGCAAAAGATTTAAACATTAGTGCGGTAATTAAGTTAAATAGAAATAATTCTATTATTAAAAACGTCCATTGCGATAAAAATTGACTAATCAATACTAGATATTTTGAATTTGTTACCATGTAAATAACTTTATAATAGCCGTAGTCACGATACTCAACCATTGCCAGAATCACTGAGTTTAGAACAGTTGTTAAAGCAATATAGGCAAAATAGTATGCACTGCCGCTAATTAGTTTACTCTTACTGACAGTGTAGTTATTAATAAAAACAGGAGCATTAGATATAGCAAAATATATAACTGGGAAGACAATGTTAAACATTAGTGCAATTTTGTTGCTAAAAGCATTAATAAGAAAAATCTTGTAGAGCGAATAAAACTTTTTTTTCATATAGAAATCTCCGTGAATATTACCTAACATTTTTGAAATAGTCTAAACTTACCGCCTAAAAGGTGTACTTAAATTTAACTAAGAATCAAAATTCAGCTAATTTTCATTTCAAATAGATTCTCAGCTTAGCAGCAACAGTCAATTTACTAATAGCCTTCACTGTACGATAATTATGAAAATTATATGTTATTTTTATATACCAGTCAATTAAATTTCATATTTTTGTTATTTAAGGCTATAAAAATACCCCTTTTAGTCTTTCTAGATTATTTTATATTGCAGTTGCTATTACACAAATTAAATTTTACTACAAAGGCTGCTAAATTAATTTGTAGCTTTTCGCCAAAACAAAAAGGACAAGCGGTTAATGCGCCACTAGTCCTTAATTATATTAAATTAAATCCTAATACTTTACTCCATTTTCTTCATTCAGCCAGTAAACTCTGCCGTCATCTGTTCTGTTCAAAAAATGATTTTCAATTAGATCTCGTCTTCTAGTAACATAGTCTGACACAAAGTGCATTAAAATCAGGTTCACTTCCTGCTCAGAATATTTTTTAGCTGGTTCAAATTTAGTTGCCAAATATTGTAAAATCAACAGCCGGTTTTTAGCCTTACCAGGCCATACTTTAACAACTCCATCATCATCAATATAGCGTATTAATACTTCTTTATTCTTCATTTTCTCCATTTAAATTAATTATCCGATCAAACAATGATTTTTCAGTGGCAGAAATTTTATGAGCCACTTCAATTACTGCCAAATTAGGCTTTTTTAATAACGTTTTATGAATTGCAAGTGACAGATCTGGATCAAGGGCACTAGTAGCCTCATCTGCCAGCAATACGGGCCGTTCAGAGAGAAAAGCACGTGCAATTTCAATTCTTTGGATTTGTCCTCCGGATAAATTTGCCCCCTTTTCGCCAACTTGATAGTCCCAGCCTTTTTCATTCACGAGTTCAGTTAGTCCCGCCGATTCAACTGCTTCAGCCAAACTTGCTGCAGAAACCTTTCGACCTAATAGAATATTAAATTTGATTGTATCATCAAAGATAAACGGCTTTTGGTTGACGTAACTAAAATTATCGTGAGCTTCAGCCCAATTACCGGTAACATCTTTATCATCAATAAAGACATGCCCCTCATTTGGCTTAATTTTACCCAGCATTAAGTTCAACAGTGTAGTCTTACCCCAACCACTAGGTGCCATGAGTAAAATTTTTTCGTTAGGTGCTACCGCCAAGTTAAGATAAGCAAAAATCTTTCTCCCACCTTGACTATAAGTGGCATCTTCAACTTTCAAACCAGTAAATTGACCAGTTTTCGCACTTTTAGTACTGTCAGCTGAAAAAGACAGAGCCTGCTCTACTTTATTCCACATTGGTTTAGTAGACTTAATAGCATTTAATTGCTGAAAAATATTAACTATCGGATTAATAAATTCATTTGATAGTTGCACTATCATAATTAAGGTACCAACACCGATCTGTCCTTGCAGCATTAAGATAGCACCTACTAAAAATGGCAGTATAAAGCTGAAAATATCTGCGAAAGCCATAATGACTTCTCCCGCTGCAGCTTGTGTGAAATTTAATGACTTTAATGCCTCTTCCATTCTTTTGGCACTGTTAACGACTTTACTAATAGTCGAACTTAGAGCATCGTACAATCCAACAGTTTGCGCTCCGTTCAGCCCGTCATTCACACTCTGGGTATACGAAACGTTATTTGTCTCCCAGACTTTTGCTTTAGCTTGAACGGTTTTGGTAAATGCTCTTTGCACCAGTCCGGGAATTAAAGTAGTTACCATAAAAATTAATGTTAAAATCCAAGAATTGATTAAACCAACCACAACTGACAGTAGAAAAGAAACTAATTCTGCAATGATCATTAGTTCATTTATAGTCTTAGACGTCTCAATCTGTTTAAGATCGTTGGTCATCAGGCTTAAGCCATCCTTTTGTGAATCACTGCGTTGTTCAATCAGATAACCCATCGTTTTCTCTTTAAGATAAACATTGACATCTTGAATAATAGAACACTTGATATAGCGGTATACAAAATTAGACAACATAATAATTAAGATTGTTGCAGCACCAATGCCAGCAATTTTAATTAAATTACTACTGTCGCCTTGACGATATTGCGCTGCATTTAACATGATCTTGGTGACATAAGCAATCACAACATTGCCAAACGCACTGACTATTGCTAAAAGTGTGTATGCACCTAATTTGCATTTAGGCGCAAATTTTAATGAAGATTGCATTTTTCTACTCCTTTTTCATTATTAAAACAGTTAAGATATTTTTTGATTAGCTATATTAAAGCATGACTAATTTTTGAATATCTTTCTTTTCTCATATATGAGAAAAAAGTGCCATAATATATCAAAAAGGACAAAACAACATGCAATCAGGAATTGAATTTAAACAATTAAGAAGAAAACAGCATATTACTCTTAAAGAAGCAGCTAAAGGTATTTGTTCCATTCAGATGCTATCCCGGTGGGAAAATGATCAAGGCCATATGGACTTTAACCGGGTATTAAAACTATGCGAAAGAATCAGTTTATCAGCAACTGAATATATTGCGCTTGCCAAACTAGACCCGCAGGATCATATTGCACTTATTTTAGAAAAATCCTGGAGTAATCACGATAAAGACTATTTGGAAAAACTGGCTCAATCTGCTTTAAATAAATATAGATCAAGTCAAGATCCTTTTGATCTCGATTATGCAGCAATTGCTTGCAGTTTGTATTATAAAACTTCACAGCACAACATTTTTCCTATAGCTCAACAAAATGAACTAAACCAGCAATTAAGTAAAATAACTGTTTGGGGTCATGAATTTCTTTCACTGTTTGCCAATGTTATCCCGATTATTAGCCCCAGAATCATTTACCAAATTTCTGTTCAGGTTATCAATAATATTTCTTTTATTAAAAAAGCGGGAGATGGTACATTTCATTTTGGTATAGCGGCACTGTTTGAAGCTGTAATTGGCTTAATTACAAATAGTCAGTTTAAATTTGCAGATAAACTGCTCACACAAATAAATCAGATTGACTTACCAGATAACGAAATGTTGCTAATTGTTGGTCGCAAATTTTTAAATGCAATTCTCAGCTTTCACAATACTGCCAATGATGATTTAGCTGTTTCAATTATTCATTTTTTAACCAGTATGAACATGCAAACTACGGCTACTTACTTTTTACAAATATTAAATCGGGTTAAAGCTCTAAACTAATTATAAAATTTGTTAAATAAGTCTTCGATATCAATTCTTTCAACCGAGTACTGAATATCGGCTTTCACTAGGTTTGCTAGCAGCTGAGTCAGCTTGTCTGGGGTAATTTCTGCCAAAGGAACCAGTAGCAGATTATTGGGCAGAGTCTCATAATGATAATCAGACAGCAGCTTAGTAGCTTCAGGACTAGACTGCATTTTTAAATAATGCTTTTTTTGCTTTTTATTGTCTAAATCTTCAATGATATGTCCCTTACCCATAAATAAGACTCTATCAGCATACTGCTGCAAGTTGGACAAAAGATGTGAGGCCATAATGATCAGCTTCTTTTCCTCTTTTAATTTAAGAAGTATTTGTGAAATTAAAGCCACATTCTGAGGGTCGAGTCCATTCATTACCTCATCTAAAAGCATTACTGGAGAATCAGCTGCTACTACCATGGCAAAGCATAGTCTCTGCTTCATTCCCAAAGAATATGTCTGCACTTTCCGATCAACATAACTTTTCATTTGCAAGTCAGCAATAATTTGGTCAACAGGTTTAGCAGAATTGTGCCAAAGATCAGCATATAAATTAAGATGGTCCCGCCCCGTCATGAAAGGAAATAAATCACTTTGTTCGGGAAAAGAGCAGATTTGCTGGTGTAATTTAATCGTATCTTTTTGACTTTGATAACGTGTACCTTCATACTCAACGAATCCTTTTTGCGGTGTTAAATTATGCAAAATAACATTAATCAGGGTTGACTTACCTGTCCCATTAGGAGCAACCAAGCCAACTATTTCTCCTTGTTTAAATTTGAGGTTAATGTCATCCAAAACAACGTTTTTTCCAAAAGCCAATCTGACATCTTTTAGTTCTAACATTTTAATCACCCCGCCTAACTAAAGGAATACTTTTAATTTGGGTAAACAGAAACAGTAATGTTTCGATGGCAAGCATAGCTACAAGTAGTGGCCCCAGCCCTGAGTTAAAGCCCCAGCCAGGAGTATCCATTAAATAAGCTAAATTGCCTGTAGTGCTGTCACCAATTGAAAAATAAGTCATGGGCAACTTCTCCAAAACCGGGTGAACAAAGCCCATTCCGAACGAGAAGTATAGTACCTTGGCACTGATAGCAAACAAACTACTAAGCATCCCTGCTACATAATCATTACGAAAAGTTAACGATAATAAAATCGTGAGCCTGATAAAAATAAACGAAACAATGATTGCAAAAATAATGAATTGTAAATAATACATACCCAGTGTTTCCGTTTTAAAGATAAGTTTGAAATTGATCCGGCCTAAATAGGCGACTGTATTTAATCTTAATGTCCCCATACCATATCTAGGTGCAAGACAGAAAAGAGCTATTACACTAGCTACAATAAAATCTAGTAGCACTCCTACTTCTACAACCCCTGTTTTAAGCCAGAGAATGGTCCGTTTACTTAAGGGAATATTTTCCAGTACCGTATAATATTTCCGGTCATTAGTCACAATGTCAGCAGTAAAGAAGCAAACTATTACTACTAATATTAAAACCGTCCAGCCAGAAAGCGAATTTTGCATTACCTGCAAAGCAGTGCGTTCTTCCAGAATATTTTTGTCCAGCGGCGTTTGCCTGTTCTTTTTACCAGCTAAAAGTGCATTGTATAAATGACGCGTGCGTTGATAACCAAAATGCCCATCCTGTTGGTAATTATTACTTTTATTATAAGCAGCTGGATACAAGAAATTTTGGTTTCCTTCTGTATGAATCAGATTATCAATATATTGATAACGTCTGCTAGCATACTTAGTATATGTTTGCCAGTCATTTTTCTTTAAAGCCCTTAAAAGCTGTTTATCGCATGCTAAAACTTTTGGATACGTACCAACCGCATCTACAGCACCCTTACTGGGAAAATAAAAATAACCCGGTTTATTGGAATAAGCTATCTCTTGCCGTGCTACTTTGAGAAAAGCAGTGTCGTCAATATATTCTTTTTGAATTGGTTTAGCATCGACCCGCTCAATTACTTCATGATTGGGCACACTCACCAAACCAAAATAAAGAGACATAATAATAGTAGCAATAAATAGACCAATATTTTTAGGATTGAGCAAAAATGCCTTTAATTGGAAAAGAAAATAGCGCCATCTCATCGTGCAGCCCCCTTTTTATTAACCAAATACCTAAACCAAACTACACAGACAAGTGACCAAATTAACAATATTATTGCTGCGGTGGCAAAATTTAGTCCGGCAAATCCAGTTTTACTTGCCACAGTACCGTTAAGCACATCATTAACATTTAAGTATACAGACGGTAGCCAAATAATCGCTTTAAGCAACTTACTAGGTAAATAAGATAAAACATAAAGAGCAATACCAATAAAGGTACTTAAATAAACGTTTTTGGTCAGTTGGTTAAGAAGTAGAGTCAGACTGGTCACAAAGACCACCAAGACCGCTGTATAGAACAAAAAGATTAAGCAATCCAGCCATATAGGAATTGCCCTAATTTTATTAAAATAAAAAACATTAGGATAATTCAAACTGCAAAAGCCGTTAAGAAGGCCAGCAAACAGATATGCGCCAATTAAACCAATATTTAGTGGTACTAAAGTTAAAACCAGATTAATCATTGTTTTACCTTTTACTTCATCTTCAACACGATACGGAATATTACGTAAAACCGTTTCATGATCTAATTTAACCATCCACACATCATTAGCAATAAGCAAGATATAAAAGAAGATCAGGACAGCTATGAAGTTCACAATATAAATTAAATAAGTTACAGATACTTTTGAGCTCATTGCAGCTGGTATATGATGCTGATAAAGATATTTATATGTAACCAGTCCCTGACGCAATTGGTATTTAGGGGGTACATTTAAGGTACTGGCACCCAAATAATTATTTTGATAACCATCAAGCATAGTTTGAAATAAGTTAAGTGAACTCTCTAAATATGTTTGTGGCGACTCTAAAACTTCACCATTTTGCAGGCTGGCAATACAACCTTCCTGGGCGTTTAAATTGTCATAAGTTTGTTTATATTTTTGCTTACGTAATAAGTTACCGTTAAAATAGCTGATATTAATTTCCAGTGAGTCATAGTATGACTGCCACTGACGGTAATTGTCGCCCAGATTCTGATTTCCAACCAATAAAACGAAGAAAACCATGAACACAATTAAGGCTCCCATTAGCAGAATGTTTTTCTTAGATTTGCGTGCAATATTGAAATTTGCTTTAAAATATGTGCTCTTCATGAATAATAACACCTGACTTTATGAAACTCACTAGAAACCGGCAAAAGTAATTAATAATGATTTTATCATATTTTAATCAAATTTATTATGGCTTCTAAAGTTACAGTAGCTTAATTTAAAACAAAAACTAATCTCGTTTTTAATTTAAATTAAGTAAAAAAAACCGCTGAACTAACGTTTTAAAACGTAATCCAGCAGCTTTTTAAAGTTCAATTATAGTAATACGATATCTAATTAAGTGTCAGCAAATAATTATAGCCATCTGCAAAATTAATATTATTGGCCAAGCGGTTTCCCGTATTACTGTAACCAGTAAACTTAAAGGCTAAATATTTTGCGTGACCGACTAAGGCTTTATCTACCTGCCATTTGATTGGTAAAGTTTGCAAAGACTGTAGGTAAGCAGTATCAGTTACATCTTTAGTAGCCACTACATTTTTAGTTGCATCCAGTAATACTAGTTCTGCTTTATTAATTAGGACAGGAGCAGCCAGGCCATAATTAGTTAGATTAACTTGATAGTCGATATTCTGTTCATTTACTTGATAGCTGATATCTTTAACTGCTAAGCGGTAGCCCAGATAATTCCTGATATATTCATACCAAGAACGACTTGCTTCATTATCATTAGTATCTTTAAACCATGATTTCTGATACGGTAATTTATATTGGTCTAAAAGTGCAGGTGTTACTAGTTGCCGTTTCCAAGCATTCAAAGAATAGTATTTGCCGTCTTCTTTATAATTATGAGCTATACTCAATGAAGTAAAATGATGAACTGCTAGACGTTGAGCAATCAGTGGTGCAGAAATTAACTGACCGTTATTGTCTGATGTATTGGCAGAACCCCAAATCATTTCACCGTCAACCGGTACAGTCTGAGATTGTTCTGCCATTGACTTCCATTCAGCAGAATTAGGATCAGCGCCTGCAGTATTCCAAACGTGAGGGCGACCAATTAAGTAATCATCATGAAATCCAACTCTTTGCCAGTCAGAACTTTGCGGGTCAATATTTCGTGACTTAATATTATAATATCTGACTTGGATAAATAAGTCTTTAGGGGTATTAGCTAACAAGGCTTGGAGAATTTCTTTTTCGTTCATACGGCTGCGCGGGCACCGCTGTCTCATTCTCCCCAAGCTCCAATAAACCCTGCTTGTAAATTCGCTATTTGATCGCGATGCTGGGCAATCCAGGGAGCTAGTTGCTTAATATGTGCAACTACCTGCTCAGCTGTAGGTTCCTGAGACTTTGGATGAGCATCATTCAGCATCATCCCAAATGTAAGCAAAGCGCAATACAGCCTGCAAATGATATTGCTTTAACTTTTGGAAATATTGATCCATATTATTAAAGGCCGCTTGATCTAATGGCTTATTTTTATAATCTGTTAGATAAAAGTATACTTGTGCAAGTCGCGGATTATCATCAGAAAATGTAGCTACCGCATTTTGCATTTGCGCTATCCGTTTTATCCGCATTAGCCCATAAGCCCTTGCCGGTCTTAACATTTAAATTTAACTCTAAACGAAAGCCGCGATCAGTATTGTTAGCCATTTCTTGATTTTGTTGTTCGGTTAGGAGCTTTTCGTCATATCCAGTAACGGTTGCGGCCTTTACTGAAGATAAACTTTGCTGACTTGATAAAAGAAATAGCCTTAAAAATACAGCTATTAAAGTTAGTTTCTTAAATACTTTTTTCATAATGATTCCTCGGTCATAATTTAAACCAATTGATACCATCAGCCCATTAGCCAGACCTGCCGTACTACCATTAGTAGCAAGAAGCTTAACTCCGATTTTGTCAGGCTGTTCAGATTTAGTCAATGGAATAACCGTAGTTATTTCATTGTTAATTTGTAAAGTGCTTTTTTCTACTAAAGTTTTACCAATAACATCCTGCTGCTTATTCACAGCCAGCAATTCTATTTTCGCCAAAGCTAAAGGTGCAGCGAAACCAGTGTTTTTCATTGTAAGGTAGACTGCAGCATTTAAAGCAGAATTATAGCTAATTTGTGTAGCTTCTAAGCGGTAGCCTAAATAATCACGTAAATATTCAAAATAATTACGTTTAATTGGCTGCTTCTTCTGATCCCAAAACCATGATGATTGATATGGCCAATGCTTTTCATCTAATAAATCTGGTGTAACAAGAACATGTTTCTAATATTCAAACGAACCTGTTTGAGGAAACTTAAGTCCTTCTGATTTGTCAGTTCTTTTTAATTCATTTTCTAGTGTCACGTTAAAATATGAATTAGTTTCGATTTCGTGGTAATTATGCGCAATACTCAAAGTAGTGAAATGATTTTCAACCATTCTTTGCGTCATCAATTCAGGATCGACATATTTTGTTTTTAAATACATAGGATTAGCAAATAACCAAATGCTTTCTCCATCAACAACTGTATTTTTTGATTCTCTTAGCAATTGCTGGTATTCATTAGATTCATGATTTTTACCAGCCGTATTCCATTCGTGGTCAATACCAATTAGAAAATCATCATGAAAGCCAATTCGCTGTTCATTCCATTTTTCAGTAACATTTATATTACGATTTTTAATATTTAAGTAGCGTACTTGAACCATCAAATCTTGGGGAGAATTTAACAACAAACTATTAAGAATGGTTGATTCATCAGTAACGAGCATGTTGAGACCACTCACCCCAAGGACCAATGATTCCAGCTTGTAAAGCGTGAATCTGCCTGCGGTGTTCCTGCAGCCACCCTGATAACTGTTCTAAATGTTGCTGTACCCTGCGCACACTGGGAGCTTGTCTATAAGGTCTTTTATCTTCAGAAATATATGCAAAACGCAGCAGTGCCTTTAAGTTTAACTTAGCAAGTTCGTCAAAAAAGGCATTCATGTGGTTAAAAGCTTGTGCATCCAGCGGTTTATGCTGATAACCTGTTAAATAAAAATAAACCTGCACTATTCGCGGCTGATCATTAGTATACAGTGACGCTTCTCTTTTCAAAGCAACGATAGCATCTTGATCAGCATATTCATAAATGCTCTTACCTGTTTTTACATCTAAATAAACTTCAAAGCGAAAGCCACGATCAGGATTTGTTAATAAAGTCTTAGTCTGATCTCCGCTTAACTGCTTGGGATAATAATTTGACATCATTGGCCTCCAATATTAATTGCCAGTACTTTCTCGCAAAATTAGTTTAACTTCTAATAACGTTGTAGCGGCGCGTGCCTTTTTTTCTATTATGTCTTCTCTAATTAAATGGACAGCAGTTATACCTAAGTCTTTTTCAGGAACAGAAACTGATGACAGTCTGGGAATATAATATTGTGCAATTTGAATATTATCAAACCCAATAATGTGATAATCGGTAGGAGCATGAAAACCCTTTGTATGCAATTCCTGCATTATTCCAATTGCCAATTGATCATTTCCAGCTAAAATTCCCTTGGGTAAAGTAGGTAATTGTGCAATCTTTTTACCCGCCTGTACGCCATCTTCAATGCTCCAGTCCGGAGTAAGGATTGAACACTCATCTTGGTCGTGCAACTTCATCCACTCTCGGTAGCAATTTAAACGAACTTCACCTTTTGCTTGAGTTTTTTCTCCCTGCAAATTAGTCATATAGCGGGGACCACCAACATATACAATATTAGTTTGAGCAAATTTTTCTAGTTGTGTTAAAGCTTCTTTTACTCCGGCAGTTAAATTAGCATTAACCAGCTTGACGGAATTATTTTTATATCTTGCTTCAATAATTACGATATTAGAGTTTAATTTTTTTAGTTCGCTAATGGCTGATTCGGACAAGTCGCCGATAACAATCACGCCATCCCAATAATACACGCCATCCCAAAATGAACTATCCAAAGAGTTATTTAAATAATAGATAGAACTCAATGTCATTTTTTCTCTTTTGAGTTCTTCAATGATTCCCTGTTTTATTTGTTGGTAATACGTATATTCTGCTACTTGATCCAAGTCCACAGTTGTTAATACACCAACAACTGGACATTTTTTACTTTTATTTTTGATATGATAATTTAATTTTTTTGTAGCCGCTAAAACTTTGATCCGTGTTTGATCAGTAACATTTAAAGAAGTGTCATCATTTAATATTCGTGAGACTGTACTTGCTGAAACACCTGCTAACTTAGCTACCTGTCTGATATTAGCCATCTTATCTTCTCATTTTTCATATTTGGTTGTTATAACAGGTGCTATTAATATTAATTTCTTAAAAATATAAACTTTTAGAACCTGATATTCTACCCATAATTGCTGATATTACAGCGTTTTTGCAATTATGATAGCAAATATTTTTTGCAGTTCAAAGAAAAGACGGTTGTATTATTATTGAAAATACATCCGTTTTTTCTTACTTTACCTGCTTAAATTTAGTAATATGCTTTTTCTCAGCAGATAATCTGATTACTTTTTAATTTCTATATTTCCTGTTATTAAGCAACAACTTTCAAGTTGAACAAAACAATAGCCAAAATTAAAACAAACCAAGTTGCTCTAGTTGAGTTCATATGTTTACGATCCAGCAGCCAATAAATAAAGGCAACTAGCAAAACTGGCAGAAGCGATGGCATAATTTGGTTAAAAATATCCTGCAATTTCATCGAAACTTTTCCAGCTCTAAAGATGAACGGAATCTTTAACGTAATAACAGTTGGAATTAAAGCTCCTACAACTGTTACCCCCAGCAAAGTTGCTGAATCAGTCAGTGCATTAAGCTTAGAACTCATTGAAGTAACTAAGTTGACACCTTGCTTGTAGGCAAATGGCATCCAAGTATAAGCCCAAATGTAGAGAACGCCTAGTGCAACCATCCATAAAATAGCACCAAATGGGTTACCTTTAAGGGCCATATATGATGCAATCGCACCAAAGATAGTTGATTGAACGGTACCTAATAAGGTGTCACCTACGGCAGCAAATGATCCCATAAGACCAGTTTTAATACCTCTTACACCGTCAACTGACTTAATACCCTCTTTTTCTTCAAGAGCAATGTCGACACCTTGGATAATGGAACCCATATGCGGACTGGTGTTGAAGTATTCAGACTGCGCCCGCATCATTTTTTTTATATCTTCAGGCTTGTCACCATACAACTTATGTAAGATTGGCATTTGTGAACCAATATAACCTGGAGCCATCATCGTTTCGTAGTTCCAGCTTAATGCAGAGGTAAAAATCCAGCGTAAGTTAGCGCTACGAATATCTTTTTTAGTTAACTTATGACTTTGTTCCGTCGTAGTTTTTTATGTAGTATTATTCTTCATCACCGGTAATTACTCCTTTATCAACAATACCCATTTCAGCAGCTTTTTCTGTATTTAAGCCATTGTTACTGCTACCAGACTGGTTTTTATCATGAATGATAGAATTATAACGATTAATGGCAAAGCCGACTCCGACAAGTGCAACACCAAGCATCGGTACGTTTAAATAAGCAGCGGCTACAAAGCCAAAAATCATGTATGCACCAAATTTCTTAATAGGCAGATAATGCATTAAGATAGCGATACCAACAGCTGGTAACATAGTTCCGGCGGATTTCAATCCACCCATTAACCACTGTGGCATATAGTTCAGTACATTTTTGACAAATGCTTCACCGAAAATTAACATACAGGCACTGACCGTGAAAGCCCCCACGGGATAGCCCCATAAAGACTATTTCGTATAACAGCTTTATCATTGTTACGATCGATTGCCTTATCAATTCTGTGCGCAAAGTAGGTATTAGCAAAACGAGCCAAAATATCAAGTTGCACCATCAATAGGCAAACAGGAATAGCAACACCAATACCATAGTTAATACCTTTTCCTGAAATATGCGCAATTGCAGTACCTATGATTGCGCCAGTGGCATAATCAGGAATCGAAGCACCACCAAAAGTACCGACACCTAATATCATTAACTGTAATGTTGCTCCTACGGCCAAACCTAATTTCATATCGCCGACAATCAGTCCTGCAATTAAGCCAGCGTTAACAGGGTTACCAAAACCAATACCAACTGTGATAATTTCATTGATTTGGAAGAAAGCAAACAAAGACAGCAAAATTATTTGAACTACACTCAATGAATTCATTATTATTTCTCCATCCGTTTATTTAATTCAGACATAAAGTCTTCTCTAGGATCGTTCGGCACCATCTGGTGGTAAAGTTTTACTCCCCGAGAATCAAGTTCCTTAAAAGCCTTTATTTCTTCGTCATTAACTCCCACGCTCTTGAACAGTTGCAGTCTGCCTTCACCACTTGGCAAATTACCAACGTTAACTTCTTTAATCGGTACTCCGGCATCAACCATCTTAACTAGAGCTTCTGGTTCACGTGTAATAATAAATATTTTTTGGTCCGCATAGCGTCCTTGAACAATATTGTTACTTGCACGATCTGGTGGCAAAATACTTAAGGCTGCTTGGGTAGGACGAGCTAGTTTTAAAGCTGTTTTTTTCCAAGTCATCTTTAGAAACTTTGTCGCCAACGACCATTAATCGTTCTGCTCCTAATTGCCCAGTCCACACACGAGCTACTTGACCATGAATCAGACGGCTATCAACTCTGACATTTACTAACTGCACAATTCATTACCTCCTTCTTGTTATCGCTTACATCAACTTACACTAAAATTATAGTTTATATATTTTGTTTTGTAAACATAATTTTTTTTAGTAAATAACATTGACATTGATTTGTTTTATTAATAAGCTAATCCTAAACAACTATTATTAAAGAAAGTGTACCGGTATGATTACAGTTCAACGATCAAAAAATAATATTTCAATGGGTAAACCTACAACTGTAATAGTCAATGTTTTAAGGGTAGGCAGTATTGCTGCTGGTTATGCTTTAAAACTAAACTTAAAAAAAGGAGACACACTGCAACTCACCCAGGGTGGACTAAATCGCTCACCAAAAATGATTATTAATAAGACTGACGCTCATTATAAAGTTATTCCTAATCCCAAGTCCTCAGTTTTAATAGTTGTCATGATCGCAGCTTTATTATTAATTCCGCCTATGATTAAAAGCTATGTTCCGTTTTCACAAAATGTTTCAGCAATTATTATCTTTTTACTTATTGAATTAGTTTTCAATTTCCGCTGTGGGTTACTTATCGAAGAAATTTAATAAAACTGCAGCAAATGTTGTAGTTTTAATTTTTATATACAAAAAAGCTTATTTTCTTTTTTAGAAAGTAAGCTTTTTGTTAACTATAGATTTTTTTCGAAATATAAATTCTAGATATAATTATTGAAATCAATCACGGCATCATAACGCTTCAGTTCTGCCGGTTCATAGTGGTGAATAACCTCAATGAAAGTAAAGTCTGAGTCAAACAGATAATTATGAATTGCTTGAGAAGTAGTCTTATCTAGTGAGGCATTAACCTCATCCAGTAATAAAATTGGTCGTTTGGCTAAAATTGCCCTTGCTAATTCAATTCGAGCTAATTGCCCACCAGATAATTGGTCGGCATTATCACCTAATTGGTAGTCAAAACCTTTTTCTTTAACCAGCTGCCCCAGTTCTAAACGTTCACAAACCTCTGTTACTTTTTCTCTAGAAATATCCGCACCCAAGGTTAGGTTAAACCATAATGAGTCGGCAAAGATGACCGCGCTTTGACTTGAATATGCAAACAGATTAGTAAAAGTACCGGGCTTAACAGCTTTTTGATTAAGCAACTCTTCTTGTGCCTGACCATAATCACCATACATTAAATATTGGAGCATGGTGGATTTACCAGAGCCGGACGGTCCAATGACCGCAACCTTTTGTCCTTTTGCGACTGCGAAATTAATTTGACTAGCCAATTCTTTACCTTGTCGTTTTAAAGTCAGATCTTTTATTTCTAGTTGCTTAAAGTCATCATTAGCAACACCATTTTGCTGTTTTTGTTCTCCTTTAGCAATAAACTGCTTGATCTTGTTAACGATACCCATAGTGGTAGATAGATTGTTTCGTTCATTCAAAATTTGCAGGATAGGATTAACAAAAGAGTTAGAAAGCTGAGTGATGGCAAATAATGCCCCTAGTGTAATTTGACCATTGACTACCAGAAATGACCCAAAAGCAAATGGTAATAAAAAGGCACTGGCAATCGCGATAACATTAAGGTAAGTATTAGTATTATTATTCAGCACATTCATTTTGGCCAGTTTTTCTTCCAAGCGATTAACGGCACGTTTATTTTGCCTGACAGCATTGTCTTGCTTGCCGTATAAATTAAATGTTCCGGTGCCAGCTAAAATATTTTTAGTTTGACTGACATATTTATCGTTGGCCTTAGTCCAATCACCTGATGCCTTTTGAATTGGTTTTTGAAAAAAGTTGGAGACGATTGTAGGGATTGCTGAGCCCACGAAATAAATTAAGGTAACAAACCAGTTTAAATATAAAGCATAACCCAGCGCCAAAATAACGGTATAGGCATAGATCAGAATTTCAATTTCAGCTTCATAACGATTAGTTTCTAATAACTTAAAGTCGTTAGTTAAAAAGCCTAAATCAGAGCTGTCTTCTTCTTTATTTAGCAGCATCCCTTTCAGTACTTTAGATCTCAACTTAGTGTTAATCTGCTTAACTGCATCGGTTTTTAAGTAATTAAATATTAATCCTGAAATTAAGATTATAGTTAACGCTACTATGATCTGCAGCATTAAAGAAGGTAAAGCTGAAAATTGTCTTATGGTTGCCATATTTATCAAGCTGCTAAGCATATAAGCAGCAAAGATATTTAAAGTACTGTATATCAAACCGAAAACATTGAGCCAAAAGAATTTTAAATGTGAATAGTTATGGTAAATCATTACGTTTCTCCCTCAGTTTTGTTAATAATCTTTTCATTCATCAAAGATGATAAATTAATTAAACTTGAGGAAAGCCATGTTTACAATACTATTTGACTAAGAGGTCACTATCAGGAAAGTAAGTGGGACAAATTTTATACTAAAATGCAGAACCAGTTTTATATCCTTATAAATATTTAGGCCTTATTAATTTCTAAGTTCATTAGTAATACCTATAATCATTTCAATTAATAATAATAAGTTCCATAAAACACTTAAAGTAGCGGCAATGGTTATCAATATTATGACCAGTGTCGTAAACCCTTGAGCTTCATACATGAACGCCGCCCCAGTCAGAAAAACCAGGCTCAGAATATAAATTAACCAGTTAGCTATTTTATACATTTGGTGATCAGTTTTCACTGCAATAAATTCATCACGCTCATCCTCATCATCTTTATCTGTGCCCACAGTTTTAGCTTTATAATAAAGATAAGCAGCAAAACTAATAGCAGAAACTGCATAAACAATATTTTTCGGTATATCGATTTGCCTACGGTGCTGCAGAATTTCTAAACTGATCAGCGCCAACTCAAGAAGTGCTGATAATGTAAAAAAGCATGCTGAGAAATAATATTTGAGCTTTCTTTTCTTATTCTTTTTCATTTTCTAAGTACTCCTCTAAACAAAACAAGGTTTCAATATCAGTTCTAAAAACTTGCGCCAGTTTATACGCCAAGACGAGTGAGGGCTTATATTTCCCCTTTTCTACTGAGATAATCGTTCTTTCAGTGACACCCACTTTAGCGGCAAGTTCACGCTGCGTTAAATGCAGCTTTTTCCTATTTTCTTTAACCAAATTTGTGATAATCTCACCTTCTTATTAATATGAAGTATGCTTCATGTAGTTAGCTTCATATTATATTACGGTAAAAGAAAAAAGCCAAGCAAAACTTGGTTTTTATTCATACTTATTTTGTGCTAATTAACTTGGTTTAATGGCTTGTGATCCCTTAAATATGAAATGAGATTTTGTGAGGCCTCAGTAGTGATATTTATGCGTGCAGCCAGGGTGCCAGAACCCGCGTGAGGTGACAAAATTACATTGTCTAATTTGCAGAGTGCTTGTGGCACTTTGGGTTCAGTTTCATAGACATCTAAACCTGCTCCCGCAATATCACCGTTTTGCAATGCGGCAATTAAATCATTTTGTTTAATCAATTTACCCCGGGCAACATTGATAATATAAGCTGTATTTTTCATTTGTTTAAAAACTTGGGCGTTGAAAACGCCTGCTGTAGCAGGAGCATGCAGAGTGATTACATCAGCTGTTTTAACTAAAGTAGCAAAATCTACATAATGAACATTCTTTTTTGCTTCCTCTGCAGAACTTAAACGATGTCTATTATGGTAAATAACTTTCATGCCAAAAACTTGGGCATACTTTGCTACCTCAGAACCAATACGACCCATACCATAAATACCCAGCGTCTTTCCCTGGAGTCCTGTTCCCATATTTTCCGGCTGAGAAACATTAACCCATTTTCCTTGGCGAATTGTTTTGTCATAAAAGTGCAGGCGTCTTACGGTTGCTAAAAGTAAGGCAAATGTCATTTCAGCAGTGGGAATGAGAACACTTTTAGGACAATTGGCCACAACAATTCCTTTTTGCTTTGCATAATCAATATCAATGTGATCAAAGCCAACGCCATTAGCGGTAATAATTTTTAAATTAGTGCCGGCATCAATCAGTTCCCGATCGCCTTTCATTCCAGTAAGTATCAACCCATCGTATTCAGCTAAATGCGCTAAAACCCAAGCTCTACCAGCTGCTTCTGGTTTACAAGTTACTGTGAAATTCTTTTTTAACTCCGTTAGACCTGCATCTGGAACAATTCCAGTTACCAAAACTTTTGTCTCTTTCATTTTCTAGGGCCTCTTATCATTTTTTTAAAACAGGATCTGCGCTATCACGCATTGCCTGCACATTTTGCGGCTTAAAATAAATGCGGTTAGCATTATTATACATGACATCTTCTAATTCTGCCTCAGTGAAAATATTAGTAGCTGCCAGCCAAGTTGCTAAATTATGGTACGAATTAAAAGTTGATGACAACGGGGAATCTGTGCCCCAAAAAATCCTTTTAGCCCCCAGAATCTTTTTGGCTAGTGCAACATCTTTTTGGCAACGTGGAAACGGAAAATCAGTTTCATTTTCAATATCTTGAATCGCTGAAATTTCCGTAGTGATATTAGGATACGGTTGCCATTGTTCTAAAGCATTTTCCAAGCGATTCAAATGGTCGGCATTGGGAAAAGACAGATGGCAAACAACAAAATCCAGTTTGGGATATCGTTTTGCCAAGTTAACAATTGCTTCTGGTTCATAGCTAATTTGCCTATAATTACCATAATCAACAGCGATCACAAATCCAGGATAATCCGCAAAAAAGTGAAAAAGTTTGTCTAATTCAGGTGCAGTATCCAAACGAAATGGTTGATGGTAGCCTTGTAAGCCACCGCCCTGACTAATTTCAAATTTAATTGCTCTGAAACCCAAATCTTCCACATGACGCCTAACAATTTTCATTGCATCATCTGCAAATGGGTCCACTGAAAATGCCGCAATAAATTTCTCAGGGTACTTTTTAACAGCTTGATAAGAATAGTAATTTTGAAAGCCATATAAGCTGCCTTGCAGTAAAACTGCTTTTTCTACTTCATTTTTCTGCATTACTTTTAAAGCAGATTCCGCCGTAAAATCATGATCACCCCAGCCATTAGGGATTAGCTTGAGAAAAGTACCATTATCCCATATTGCCTTGCCATTTCCTAAAGGTGTCATTCGCCCTTGACCGGATAAGCCTGCAATTGAGTGCACCAAGTGAAAATGCCCATCAATTTTTTCATTGTAATTATCTCCTTACAGTTATTCTTTAACGCAATAAATTTAAATAATGTAATTATCTAAATGCCAAAGACGCAACATAATATTAATATAAGAAGCCATTATACTTCATCTATATTAAGTGAGCAAAAATACCTGACAGTATTTAATACATGTCAGGTATCTGTCTTATCTATTGTCTGTCATTTTGATTATTGCAGCGGCAACTTCTTAAGGGTTGTTTCCGTTTAATATAATAAAATATTCCAAAGAAATAATTTGTGAACGTTTATTATGATCATTCGTATTCTTTTGTGCACTAGGTTTCTATGAGCTGGTTCAAAAATAAAACCAGCAGCTTTCCTTTTCTGGTCGCATATTTATTTAGGGCAATTTTAATGGCACAACATTCCCTTTTTATCTTACTTATCCCTTGTCAGTTTTAAAATTACACTGACCGCTGTTGCCGCAATAGCAGCTACAATTAACCAGCCAAGAGCGTTTTGCGGTCGGTTATATGCAATAACCGGACCCATACTCCACAACTGATTGTTAGAGATAGCAACTGCAAAAATACCAATCACAACAAGCCACAAAATAATCGCCAATATAATAGTTAGTCTTTGAATATTTTTCATTATTATTTTCTCCTGCCTAAAAAATTATTTTTACTATTTTTCTAGCATCACGTGTTGGACCTATATCTGTTTTAGCACAAAGCAGGAGCTGATTTTCTTAAAAAATACTTAATTTATAGTATTAAATTTTTGCAACTTTTTACCAGACTTGTACTCGTTTATCCGGATCAAGCCACATACCATCTCCTTCTTTAACATTAAAAGCTTGATAGAATTCCTCTTGACATTGTGCCTGTACATTTACTCTAGCCTGAGGAAAAGCATGAACATCTAAGGCAGCGGCCAGTTCCCATAACTCAGGTTTGGCATTTGTTCCCCAAAACCGCGCGTAGTTTTCAAACAAAGCTTTAGCGTCTCCACCTTCTTGCTTGTTAGCTGCAACAGCTACTGTCAAGCCGCCCTGATCACCGATATTTTCTGAAACTGTCAATTTACCGTTAATCTTGCTCGTACCAACTTCAACACCGTCAAACAGCTTAATCTCAGCTTTGACCCTTTTATTAAACTCAGCATAGTCTTCGTCAGTCCACCAGTTCTTCATATTACCCAATTCATCAAATTGTGCGCCGTTATTATCAAACGCATGTGAAATCTCGTGTCCTACCACTGTACCAAAGCCACCATAATTAGCTGCTCGATCTTGCTGTAAATCATAAAAAGGCTTTTGCAGTAAAAGTGCCGGGAAAGTAATATCATTACTCAATGGTTCATAACAAGCATTAGCTTCTATCGCTGACATTTCCCAAAGTGTGCGGTCAATGGGTCTGTTGATATTTACAAAGTTATCCTTAAGCTTAATTTGGCTATTTTCTTTAACATTACTATATAAGCTGCCACCCTCTAAAGCTGGAGTTACTTTGAATTTGTCATAAAACCCTTGAACATGCTCTGGATAGCCGATTTTTAAGACTAAAGTATCGAGCTTCTTTAATGCCTTTTTCTTAGTGGTATCTGACAGCCAAGTATTCTTTTTTAAATGATCTTGGTAAACTGCAATCATATTCTTAACGATTTTAGTAGCATCAGCTTTGGCTTCAGCACCCAAGTATTTTTCGCCATAATATTGGCCAATGACATCACCAAATAGTCTGACCGTCTCATCATAAGCAAAGCGCTCGTCTGTAACTAAAGAATCTATGCCGTACATTGCTTTTCTTAGTGGCAGTATTGCTTCTCTAAATTCACGTGATAAATATTGAGCAGCTTGATTAATAAAATACCCGATTAGCCAACCCTTTAATTCAGAGAAATGTTCTTCATTAAACAATTCATCAAATTTATCTAAATAACCTGGTTCAGTAACATTAACTTTCTTAGCAACTTCAAGTCCGGTTTCTTTCAGCAAAGCAGCTAAATGAATATTTTTACTCTGGCTTTCAAATTCTGTCACACTCATTGGATGATAGATATTTTCAATCTCTGAATTATATTCTGCTGATTGATAAACCTGCGCCAAACGCTGATCCAATTTAACTGCTCCTGTGGCGTATTGTTCAGCTTCATCCTGCTTAATACCACTCATTACCAGCAAGTTAATGGTTTACTTTTGCCAAACATCAAGCAAGTTAGCAGTTTTTTCATTACCATAATAACTGGTATCGGACAAAATCAAATTTTGCCGGTAAAAAGTGACAATATTCAACTGTGCATCTTTGAAATCTGGTTCCACTTCAAATTTAAAGGGCAAGTTGTCAGCTAGCAACAAATTCGCCAAGTTCTTATTGACATCTGCTAAATCGTTGAAACCGGTTAAAAAAGTCAAGTCTTCCTTAATTGAAGCAGCACCGTCAGCAGCCCTTTTTTCTTCATCTTCAGCTACACGGTAAAATTCAACTGCTTTGTTAAAGTTCTTAACTTGAGGAACTGGTTTTTTACCAGCAACAAAAGCAGAAAAGTCTTTTAAAAGGTGTTTGCGTGTTTGCTGTTCTGCTATGTCAAAACCATTAATCGATGATTCACCTGCAGGGACAGGATTGTCCTTTAACCATTTTGAGTTTACAGCCAAGTAAAGGTTATCTTGTTCACGAGCATTTACATCAGGCTTAGAAGAATCGCCAAAGCCACCTCGAATATTAAATTTAGTCATTTATTTTCTCCTTGCTTTTAATTTTTTTATTATCATAATGGTATATTAACAAAGCAAGGCAAATAAAAAATGTCGTATTCGATATTTTAAGCTTTTTATTAAAAAGTATAAAAGTTACAGCGCGTGTAAAATTGCCGTTCTTCTAATATTTCTACTGTAACCAATAGATTACTAAAGAGATGATTTTAACTTTTCTAGTATGAATTACTAGCATTTATTTAAAAGAGTATGGAATTTCGACTTTGAAATCAACCTGATTGGAATCAAAATAAGATTGAGTATACTCAACTAAACAATCGGGTTTCGTATAACCCAAGTATTCCACACTTAAAACTAATTTACTTGGTCCAACGTTAAAATTTTTGAAAAGCGAGTCACTAGTTACAGGACAAGTTCTAATTTTTCTGTGGAAAAGAGCAGGACGCATATTTTTGTAGCTCAGATAATCATATAATGATATTTTACTAAAGTCATAACGGTGAGCATCTTCAAATAGCCTAAAAGGTATATATGCTTTCTGAATCGAAAAAACGATATCATCAAATTTTCTTATTCTAATTAGCTCATAAAATTCTGTGAAATCAGGAAATATTTTAGTTAGCATCGGAACATCATAAACTAATTTAAATGATTTTATTTCACTGTTAGGAACTCCCCCTTTTATTTTTATAGTCTGAGTTAATGACCAGGGAGCATCATCACCAGCATCAATTCTTCCTGAATGTTTGCCGTGTAAAAGATAGGTGCCATCTCCGGGATGACGAATTAAAACGTGATCATCAACTAAACTATTCAGCGCTTTTTTAATTGTCATTCGTGTAAACCCTAATTTTTGAGCCAAAGCTCTTTCAGAAGGTAATCTCTGATCCATAGAAATCTCATTACTTTCAATTAAAGAGATAATTTTTTCTTTAGCTGCAGTATATAAAAAACTAGTCATTTTTAATCTTCATACTCAATTTTATCTGGAATAATAATTTCTTCTTCATACCTAATAATATTTTTATCACACAAAATATAATTCTTTTCAACAAAGACCTGTGCTTCCTGCTTCAATAACAAAAGCCGACATTCTTCTGAAGTGGGCCAAGTTAAAAGAATATTTTTCTTAATTCTATCCGCCTTATTGATATAGTCTATATCTAATTCCAGATTCTGCTTGGATATATCATTACTCTGTTTAGGCTTATTTCTAACTAACCTTTGCGGTATAAAGGATTTAATCAGAGAAAATGGATCGTTTTGATACTTTAACAAAAAAAGCCGTCGCAATATTGAACCCACTTCATTCATAAAAAGATCATCCCAGAAATCACTTTGTTCAATCACTTCTGAACTAAGTAACTGAATTTGCCATTCTGAACTTATTTCTCGTTCCTGAGGTGTTAAATAATTTTTTAATTTATTAGTAATCAATTTTTATCACCACTTATCTTGAATAAATATAAATAAGCGTCTTAAGCTTCTAATGAAATTGGTTTGCATTATTGTTAAATCCTTAATGTTGCACTTTAAACTTAAATTTATTCTAGCACTCAAGGAATTATTTATCTCTATTAATATATAAGTTAACTAATTTTATTTAATTGGTTCTAAAATTGGTTTGCATTTTGCTGGTATTTCCAAATGTGGTCTATTTTTGATTGTTTACTTCAAAAATCAAATATAAAATCTAGTTAATTAAGAAATATTATAAATTTACAGCTTGTTTCTTCTATCATTTTTTTGAACTAAATATTTCTTAATTTTATAGTACAAATTAAAAGAGGTTTTAAAATGAAAATTATTGACAATATTTATAACCAACCTGAAAGGCTGCAAAAAATTCTGGATACTGAGGGGACCATTGCTGATAGTCTGATTAAGCTCGTACAACAGAAGGACATTAAAAAAGTATATTTCACCGGTTCAGGTACTAGCTTTCATGCTTCTACTTTAATTTCAATGTATTTTAACAAGTTTACTACTTTGGATACACAAGCAGTTATACCTGATAACTTTACTCATTATTTTGTACCTTCGTTATACTTCAAGCCGGATGAAACCTTATTAATAGGAATTTCTCAATCTGGTACATCAAGTTCCACACTGGATGCAATACGAAAGGCAAACAGTCTTAATTTTAATACTGTTGCTATTTCAGAAGAAACTAAAAGTAAAATAGCTCAAGAAGCAGATAACGTTATTTACTTAAATACAGGTGATGAAGGTATTCCCGTAGAGACTCGGGGGTATACTTCTACAATTATGTTGGGGTTAGTCTTAGCTTTACGACTGGGATTGGCACAAAACAAACTCAATGAAGCAAAATACCAGGACTTTTTAACTCAAACTAAAGAAGATATTACTAAACTACCTACAACTCTGAACACTGCAGAAAAATTCTATCAACAACATAAAAACGAATTGGTTACTATGAGAAAAGGAGCTATTGCGGGATATGGTTATAATTACGCAACAGCAATGGAAGCCTATTTGAAATTATATGAAACTTTCCATGCTCCTTTAAGCGTGCATGAATTCGGAGAACTGATTCATGGTTATGAGATGGCCTTTGATGCAGATCAATATATCTTTTTAATTATTGCCAACGGACCAGAAAAATCCTTAGCAAATAAATATATTGAATTTCTTAAACAAATAACTAAACATATCTTTATTATCACTGACCAAAATATTGCCTTTGATTCTGGTGCTAAAATTCTTAAAGTTCCCTCATTACATAATGATGAACTATCACCATTTAATCTCATTATACCGTTCCAAATTATTGCCTCACGCAACTGTGAAGCAATTGGCTATGATACTTCTAAGTATCCGTTAAAGGCACATAGTTTTGCTCATTTTTAAATAATTAAAAAGTCTTACATTTTATTTTAGGTACGGCTATTATAATTATTGTTTTTAAATATAGACCTGTTTCTTACGTTTGAGAAACAGGTCTTTTTTACTTTAAAATACTACTTAAAAATTCTTTTAAAGCTAGTTCTCTAATCTTTCTTGCTAGCCTTACAGTTTCATAACTTACATACTTTATTTGGCTTCTTTAAATGATTATCTTTAGACTCTATCTATGTTTTTATGTGTCACAATCTACAAAAAATGCTGCTAATTAAACTTCAAAGCCTAATTAGCAGCATCTAAGATTTAAAAACTTATTTCTATCTAAATCATTATCTCTTTAGATAGCCGTTCTAATTGCTGTAAAGAAACTATTAATGATTTGGGAACTACTTCATTCCCGTAACGATTAACATTTCTAACCACAAATTGGTTATCCTGGGTCTTATCCGCAGCAAACATCATTTCTTCAACACTATTATCAACTTTATTTTTAGTTGATAATAGCTGCTCACCATTGTAAATATCTCTCAACCACACAATCTTACTGTATCTATTAGCAATTAATTTATGTGGCAATTCCACCATCTCTTCTTTCAAGAAAAGCAGGTCCATTTGACTATTTTGAGCAATCATAATCGCAGTAGTTAATGTCGCTATATGTGAAAAGCACTTAAACTGTGGCAGACCAATTGCAATTATAGATAAAATTCCACAGATAATTAAACTGATACATAATTGAAACAACTGCCCACTGTACCAAAGATAGCTGCTTATGAAGATAAGAATTATTAACAGCAATAAAGATAAAAATTGCAATATTGTCATAATTTTTGGTATTTTCAGCCAATGATTGATCTTAAAACTTCTTTTTCCAATAAAAGACTTGGTCGGTGCAGAACAATTAACAATCAATAATTTTTTATTTTCGGCTTTAGTCAAGAAAAAACCTTTTTGCTTCTTTTCATAATCCGTAAAGAACTGTTGTGATATCCAGTTAACTAACTTAGATTGTTGTTTACGATAGTATACAAAACGAAAATGAATTAGCAAAATCTCAAAGAGTCTTTTTTCTAGTTTAGAGCTTTCGGGCATCTTAAACTCCTAAAAAGCCAAACATTGCACCTAAAATACTTACAACTAAAATTATTAATAAAAGATATAATACATTTACCTTCTTCTTTAAAAGATGAGCAATAAAGAATGTCAGAAGTAATGGCAATAATGCAGGTAAAATAGAATCAAGAATGGACTGGACAGTTGGTGCACCTTTACCACTAGAAATTTTTAAAGGTATCTTAATGACGACCATTGATGCAACCATACTACCAATAACAGTATTACCTAAAATATTAATTGCATAAGTAATGTTGTCCATCAGGTCCGATTTCATCCTATCAACCAGTGATACACCTAGCTTATAACCCCACATTGTACCGAAATATCGCACTAACATGTTCGGAATGTTATAAATTAAAATAAATAAAATAGGACCTAATACACTACCCTGTTTTGCTAAAGAAACTCCGATACCAGCTGCAATTATTCTTAAGCTGCCCCAGAAAATTGAATCACCAATTCCGGAAAGTGGCCCCATTAAACCTGCTTTCATGGAATTGATTGAAGAAACATCAAAGCTGGGGTCGTTAGCCTTCTTTTCTTCCATTGATGCTGCGACACCAACAATAAACGGTGACATTGCTGAAGTACAATTAAAAAATTCCAAATGTCTTTTCATCGCAGCTTTTTGGTCTTCTGGATCGGAATATAATTTTTTAATTACTCCCGTCATTGAATAGGCAAAAGCCGCACTCATCATTCGTTCATAGTTAAACGAAGCTTCCATTGGAAGTGTTCGCCAAAAAATACCCCTTAAATCTTTTTTACTCAGCTTTTTGCCTTCACTTTGATTAGAAGTCGTCATAAATTTCATCCCCTTTAGCTGCTGTCTTTTCACTATTGCTTTTGATTTCAACAAAGATGATGTACATTATTGCCGCACAAATTGCACCAATAATAGCTGTAGCAATAGTATTTAATTTTAAATATGCAGCACAGACAAATCCTAAAAAGAAAAATGGAGCAACTTTTTTAGAATATGTCATATTAATTAACATCCCAAAGCCAATAGCTGGAAGAATATATGTTGCAATGGTTAAGCCATCGGTTACTGCCTTGGGAATCATTTTTATTAAATTGCCTACAGCATTGCTTCCGACTGCAAAAGCAAGAGTAGTCACTATTGTTAACACTGCAATTTGTAAAAAGCACATCCATAAGTGCATATTTCCAGCTCTAGTTATTTTGCCTTCATCCGCTAAATGATCTGCACGGTGAGTCATTGCTGGAAAAACCAAAACATATAGTATATTTTTAACGATTAAACTTAAAGATGCTATTGGCAATACTAAAGTTATCGCAGCACTGACACCTAATCCGTTTTTTAAGGCAAAAGCCGTACCTAGAATACCGCCAATAACTTCATCCGGAGGGACACTTGCTCCAATTCCCATTAATCCCATAAAGATTAATTCAGAAGCTGCTCCCATTAACAGGCCTTCTTTGAGGTTTCCAAATAATAATCCGACAAACATACCGGTTACAATCGGTCTGCCAATAAAACTGGTACCAAGAAAGTACTGCGAATTAGCGACTAAAGAAATAAAGAATATTCCTATTACTTGTCCTACCATTTGTCATCACTCCTTTTTAAACTAGTGAAGAGAATTGAACATCACGATCAGTAGGCGCTTGTTTAACTACAACCTCAACACCCTTATTTTCTAATTCAGTCAATTGCTGTATTTCTTTTTCATTAACATAAACAGATTTGGCAATATTTTTAGTATTTTCTCGATCAGCCACCAGTCCAATATCAATTAGCTTAATTTCGTCTGTCCCTTTCGCCATCTCGTATGCATCTTGAATGTTCTCTACCACAATAAAGACTTTGTATTTTTCGGTAACTCCACTTTTGATTGCTTTGAGAGAATCTGCAATACTTTTAAAAATTAATTTGACACCATTAGGCTTGGCTAAATTTAACACTCTTTTACGAAAATCATCTTTAGCAACATCATCGTTTGCCAACAAAATCGCATCTGCTGATAAAAAATTAGTCCAGGCAAAAGCAACTTGACCATGAACTAAACGATAATCAACACGTAACATTTTTATCATTTAAATACCACCTCTTTAGAAATCTTCTGCTTCTTGGGCAGTTATACGGACAACTTTAAGTTCCTTACGTGCCTCTTCACAGTACTCCTCTAATTTATTAGCTACCTGGTCAGAAGAACAGTTGTCCAGTTTAGCGGTTAAAACCGCTAGTACTAAAGGTAAATTCATACCCGTTACTAAAAACATATTTTCTTTGTCTTCAATCATTTGTGCGATTGTAGTATTAACACTTCCCCCAATAATGTCGGTTAGAAAAAGATACAGGTCATGGGAATTGGGTGTTATTTGTTCAGCAATCTGCTTTTTTAAAGATTCTTGTTCATCTTCGTAAGCGGCATTTGCATGCAAATTGGACTGTTTACCCATAATCAATTCAACGGTTTGCTTTAAACCTTTTGCCATTTGAGAATGACTTGCTAAAATTACTTGCAATAATAATCTCCCCCTTTAATCAGCTTTTTTTTCTATCAACCAAATTCTATTATTGAAAACGCTTTATATCAATAACAAATGTAACCAATTTAGTAAATCACACTTAAAATAGAACCAATTTTCAAACCAATTAATATAAGGATAACTGCTATATAATTGCACACAAAAAAAGCCCTATTTTTTAAAAATAGAGCTTTTTAATGTAGTTAAAACCAACTTTCAACCTAAAATTTACTGAATCAGTTGCTTTCTTACAAGAGTACGATTAATTAGATAAATCTTCACCGTTAGAAGCGATGACCTTTTTATACCAGTAAAAAGAATCCTTCGGGATACGTTTCAAACTACCATTTCCTTGATCATCCCGGTCTACATAAACGAAACCATATCTTTTAGACATCTCACCCGTGCCAGCAGAAACCAAGTCAATACAGCCCCACATTTCATAACCCATAAGGTCAATTCCATCTATATCAACAGCTTCTTTCATAGATTTAATATTACTTTGTAAGTAATCAATTCGATACGGATCATGAATCTTGCCATCTTCAGTGACTTGATCACGCGCTCCCAAACCATTTTCAACAATCCAAAGCGGTTTATGATAACGATCCCACAATACGTTAAGAGCATAGCGCAATACGTAAGGGTCGGTTGGCCAGCCCCACTCACTACTCTTTAAGTAGGGATTTTTAACACCTGCTGCGAAATTGCCACCAGCTGTAGCAGCTTGATCCTTATGAACTGTAGTTGTAGATGAAGAATAGCAGGAAAAACTTAAAAAGTCGGCTGAATATTCTTTCAGTAAATCATAGTCTTCTGGACAATCATCAAGCTTTATACCATTTCTTTTATATTCTTCAATCTTATATTCAGGATACCTGCCACCAGTTTGCACATCAGAATAAAACAGAAAGCTGTGCATATCATTCATAACTTTTATCTGGTCTGCAGGATCACAAGTATACGGATACTCTGCTGCGAAAGCGAGCATTTGACCAACTTTATTATAAGGATCTATTTCATGACCAGCCTTTACAGTTAAGGCACTTGCTACAAACTGGTTATGAGCAGCTTGAGCAATATCTTGAGAAGTTGGATTTAAAATTCCACCTGCCATATAACCTGAAAAATTTAAGGCGTTAATTTCATTAAATGTCAACCAATATTTAACTAGACTTTTATAACGCTTCATTACCGTTTCAGCATATCTAGTAAACAGGTATATTAATTTTCTATTATTCCAACCACCATATTTAATCGTTAAATTTAGTGGCATTTCATAGTGTGACAAAGTTACTAGCGGCTCAATATGGTACTTTTGCAGTTCTTCAAAAACAGATTGATAGAATTTTAGTCCCTTTTCATTAGGCTCTTCATCATCGCCATTAGGAAAAATTCTTGTCCAGTTGATAGACATTCTAAAGCATTTAAATCCCATTTCAGCCATTAACTTGATATCTTCTCGATAATGATGATAAAAATCAGTTGCTTTATGACTAGGATAGTAATACCCATCAAGAACAGCTGGCACAGAATTCTCAGGAAAGTTCATCTTATCAACATCCATGCTTAAAGGCACATATCCTGTTTCCCCAGTCTTAGGGTTTTTCCATGTTATTTTTCTAGGATTTTCATAGGAACCCTGTGTGATCACATCTGCAGCACTAAGTCCTTTACCGTCAACATCAAAAGCTCCTTCATATTGGTTAGCGGCAGTCGCGCCACCCCATAAAAAATCTTTCTTAAAACTCATTTTTATACCTCATTTCTATATTTAATCTTAAGAAGCTTTCTTTTCCTTCTCATATAATTGCTTATCATAAGCCTTAAAGAAAGGATACCAATACCCATAAAATTAAGCCAATTAAGTCAATAATAATTATTCCAGCGTAGAATTTAATACTTTTAGTGGCTACTTCAAGTTTGCCATTACTATTTTTGAATTATACTAACTTCTCGCATCACTCTAATTATAATGAAGATTATGCAAAAAATGGCAATGTTACTAAAAAATACTTGGGTACTGATGGTGTGAAACCTAAAATCAGGTAGTTTTCTAGCTGTTAGCTAATATCTAATTCTTACTATCTCGAAAAAATTGTTTCCACTGACATATACCATAGTAAGAGTTTTTGTTTAGACAATTTAATCATAAAAAGCCCCAAAAGCTGTTTAACTTTTGGGACTTAAATATTTTAGTAATTTTTATTTATTATCTTGCAGTGCCCGCGATAAGCGTTCAAGCAAATATACAACTGGAACTTGGGTGGTTAAATTAATAGTTTGACCGATAATTTTAAATTCCAGATGATAAGCAAAATTTAAATCCGACAAATGTGCAATTGTATTATTTTCATTATTAGTAATACTGACAATTGTCGCACCTAATTGCCGAAAATTTTTTACCTGGTCAATAGTCGGTTGACCCTCACCACTTACTGATAGTACAATAACGGTTTTACCATGAAATAAATCCCGGCTTAGCTCCACTGGATAATAGGGATCGCCAATTGCAAAGGCATTGCGCCCATTATTAACAAACTGGCGGGCACCGTATTCACATAAGTCACCGGAAGAGCCTATTCCAAAAAAGATAAAGTCTGTCGTCTTGCTGGCAATCTTTTTAAAAGCAGCAATCTTTTGATCATAATCGGTCAAAAAATCTTGCGAGAAATAATATTGTGCCTGATAAGTAATGTCATCAACTACTTTATTTCTATTTAGCTCTTCCTTAATTTCATTTTGCAAATCGTAATAATGCTTATAGCCTAAAGCTTTTATGGTCCGTACTACAGAAGCAGGTGAAACAGACAGAATACCAGCTAACTCACGTAAAGTAATATCTTTTACTTCTTTTTTATTAGCTACAATATAATTGTATATTTGCAATTGTGTTGCTGTCAGTTTCTGCTTTGTACGCATCGTTATTCCTCAGTTTAGATTTAATTTAAGCTTTTGTCTGCTCCATTTCTTTTTCAACTTTTAGTTTAGCATTATCCATACTCTTAAAGAAGCCATAATATATCAAGGTATCCATTATGATATTAAACAGTTGCATCACTCCACCGGAAATATGTCCCGTAGAAAGAATTCCGGATAAAATTGGTGGTGTTGTCCAAGGCGGATATATCCCGATTGTTTTGGCGACCCAACCCATTTTCATTGCTGTGTATGTTGCAATAATATTGGCCATTGGGGCTAAAATAAACGGAATAATTATACGGTAATTTAATACAATAGGTACACCAAAGACTACCGGCTCATTAATGTTAAAAATAGCTGGACCGATAGAAAGCTTTCCAAGTGCTTTCATTTCCTGATCTTTAGCAACAAAAACCATTAAAATTACAAAACCGAGCGTAGCGCCACATCCACCTATCCGGACAAAGTTATCAAAAAATGTTTTGGTAATGATATTGGGAAGAGGCTTATTAGCCTTAAAAGCTGTGTAGTTCACGCTCAATGCAGCATATAATACTGGGTCAATAACACCGGAAATCGCGTTAGCACCATGAATACCAAAGAACCAGAGTATACATACTACTAATTCGATTACGATTGCTCCGCCTAAAGTATTGGTTACTTTACTCATTGGTGCCTGTAAGAAGAAAGTAATCACATTAGGAATGCTCTTCATTGGAGTCGCTTCAACCCCAATTCTGATTAACCAAACTACAAATAATGAGATTGCTCCCGGAAATAGTGCCGCAAATGAATTGCTTACAGCTGGTGGAACAGAATCTGGCATTTTAAACACCAAATTTTTATGCATCAGCCAAACATACAAGTCAGTGACAAATAACCCAACTAATAATGCAGTAAACAAACCTGATGAATCAAATTGATTCAGAGGGATTAGTAATCCGCCATCTTTCCCTACCTGCATTGGAATAGTTAAGATAAAAGCTCCTATTGCCACAATCATTGCTGAAAATGGATCAATATCTTTATAGCTTCTGGCTAAACTATATGAAATACCGGCTACAGCCACTAGCCCCATAATATGAAATGACGCATTGGTAATATACTGCACAACATTGGACCAATTGGGGCCAAAAATACTGGCCATAAAGTCCAAATAGCCTTTAACAGGAAACTGACCAATAATCATAAAAATTGAACCAATAATGATCATTGGTACAGCAGCTGTCATTCCATCACGCAGCGCAACCATGTGTCTGGCACTAGATATTTTGTTAAAAAAAGGAATCAATTTTTCGTTAAGAAAATTACTTTCTTTTTTCTCAGACATTTTCTTCACTCCTACTTCTAGTTTAAAAGCGATTATGCAATCGTTTACATATAAAATATAAACATTTTGTTTCAAAAAGTCAATATTTTTATGAAACATGTTTCAAGAATATACCATTTTCATTATGTATTACTCACTTTTTAACTTAAGTTATAAGTAAAAAACCTGTTATACAGTCCATTTTTGCTTGCATAACAGGTTTACAATAATAATTTTAAAAAATTGACTCTAATTTCTATTTTTCAAGTTTTAATTCATATAATTAAAACTAAAACAAATTGTTCTTTACTTATGCTTGTGAGGCGCCACTAGACACATCAGTATTACCAGTTAATTCCGGATTAGCTTCAGCAATTTTAGGATTAGCAGAAACAAATGAATCAGCACGATAAGAAAGTAATTTAGGCAAACATGCATCTTCGCCAATTTTTAAACTCAAGTCTTGTCCTTGAGCAATCTTATTTTTAACATCAGGTTCTACTACTGCTAAAGAGGCAAAGGAAAACATATCTCCATAATTTAAAGAATCAAGCATATCTTCAGCATTTACTATTCCACCGTTAACAATTAAATACCTTACCATCAATTTCTTTTTTCATAGTACCAGTTACTTGACGATGTTGATCACCAATCTTTTCAAGTTTCTTATAGGCACCAGCTCCACCCCAACCCATTGAGTGAATATAATCAATCGGCCGTTTCATCATTTCATGCATTAAATAAATCGTATCATCAAGAGTGTGGTTAACTTCACCACCATCAGATTTCGACATATTTCTAGTGACTACATAATCTTCTGGCCTAAATCTAACTCCAAGAATAAAATCTTTTGGTGCTTCTGCTTTAATAATTTTAATCATTTCATCTAAGACTGCTAAGTCAAGTGCTGAACGCGTTGCTAAACTGGCAGCTCCCCATTTATCTTGACGTTTATTATAGTACCGCGAGAAGAAAGAATATAATAAATAAAAATTCGCTGACAATTCAATACCATCAAAGCCCGCTTCAATAGCTAGTTCTGTCGCGTGACCAAATTGCTTGATAATTAACTGAATCTGTTCATCTGTTAATTCTGTCAAAGGATAGCCTAAAATGTCAGTATCCAAAACAGAGGGACCATAAGCCGAACCTAATTTTTCGTAAGAAGTTTGTGCCTTAAAACCACCATGAAACATCTGGACAATTGCTTTATTGCCTTTAGACTTCATAGCTGCAGTTATTTTTTTAAATGCATCTAAATTCGAATCAAAAAGTCCCAGTTGATGTTCGGAAGTCATGCCATAAAGACTAATGCTAGTTTCACCTGTAATTAAAAGTGCCGCCGTATCAGCTCTTCTCTTCCAAAAGTTAACATCTTCCATTGTTGGAGCACCATTTTTATCGGCACCTTCAATTGACATTGGTGCAACAACAAACCTATTGGGCAATTCAAGACCATTTGGCAACTTAATTGGCTCATAAAGTGATTGGAATTTTTCTTGCATACTTAAAACCTCCATGTTAAATAATTTATAGTTTCATATTATCAAGTAATCACAATATAATGGAGGTGTAAATGTGTCGTCACACTGTCAGAAAGCGTCGGATTAAAATGGATTTTGAACAATTACAATTATTTATTAAAGTGACAAAAGAAGGTAGTTTTGACAGGGTAGCCGAGCAAAACTATTCCACACAACGAATAATTTCACGTAAAATTAATAAACTTGAAAAAGAATTGGGCGTTACATTATTCTTACGTAAAAGCAACAGTATCTCTTTAACTAGAGCAGGAATAGTTTTTGCTGACGAAGTACAAGAATATTTGCGAAAAATGAACCAAACTATTAGTAACCTGCATGAACTGCAAAACAATGATCTTTTTAACTTAAAAATAGGCTATTACTCAATGTTTGATGGAGTTTTAATGCGCGATCAAATACTCACTTATCAACAAGCAAAGGGACATCTTCATATCACTTTTTTACCTAACGAAGAAAATATTGAACGGATTCTAGCCGATTTAACCTTACGAAACATAGATCTAGGATATATCAACGAATATGGTACATATAACTTTATTAATCGTAATTTATTTAGCTTTATCAGTATTTTTCGTGGACAAATGAAATTAGGGGTTAGCAAATTAAATCCTTTATGTAAAAAAGAAATAATTACTGAAAAAGAATTAAGCAAAGAAAATTTACTATTTTATAATAGCGAAAAAACCGATTATTTTGAAGAAACATTCTATTCAACATTGAAAGCTAAGGTAAGTAACTTTCACATAAAAAATTACTATTCTATTGAAAATCTTATGATTGATTGCTCTCTAAATAAGGGTATTACTTATATGCTTGACAAACTAGTACAGAAGTTTCTAGTGGCAGACCCTAATATAGTTTGGAAACCTTTTGCTTCCGAAAAAGTAGATCAAAGTTATAATATGAAGCTTGTCTACCGTAAAGACAACCATTCACCTGAATTGCGTTCTTTCATTAATTTCGTCAAAAATAACAAGCTGTAGATTCAAATACCTATTTTACTTAAATGACTTGGCCATAATGTAAATGTAAAAAAAGAAACCTTGCAACCAAGACTTTTTCTCTGAATTTCAGGCAGCAGCTTTAAAGACTACTAACTCAGTTATAGGTTAGTCCAAAAGATTAATCTCATAACTGGCTAAGAAAATGGGTCCCAAAAGATGTTTAACTTTTGGGACTTACATCAATTTTTATTTAAATACGATATTTTTATTTTTGTTTTTCAAAAAATTTATTTATTTCTTTGCCATATTCAGGCATCCCTAATAAAGAAAAGTTTTCAATTGCCTTATGACAAATCCGTAAATATTTATCCTTAGCGTCATAGTGATACCTAATCATGTTTTCAAGTAATACTATGGCATTTTTATAGAAGAACAATTCTGGTTTGGTTGATATTTGATTTGCTGCCTTAATTAGAAATTTGGTTTCATCATACTTTTTTTCTTCAATGCACTGGATTAATAAATTACCAATAACAGTTAAAATCATTTCTAAAATTTTTACATCATTTGATCCTTGAAATTGTTTAATTATCCCTCTAGAAATTATCACATTACTTTCTAGATCATAAAACATCATAGAATTGCAATAAAGGACTAACGTAGATTTATCAAAATTGGGTCTACTAAAGATCTTATCTTTTAAAGCTTGCTTTTCTTTATCATTTAAATCCTCGTTGTTTACATCCGCAATATAAGCATCTAGATAAAGTAGATCATCTTCTTTATTAGGTAAATCACTTTCTTTAACAATCTCTTTCAATTTTACCAATTCATTTTTGGCATTGCGATAATAAGCATCATATATTACATCCATTAACTCCTGCTCTTGATTGTAACCCTTCTGCTTAGAATTATTTAATTCGCTAAAAAAATCAATTAAAGAAACAGAATTATAATTTAACAAACTTATTAAGTCTTCTGCAGATATACGATGGATTCCCTTCTCTACTTTAGAATAATAAGAAGGGCTTACAATATTTCCTATCCATTCTCGTTGCGTTTTTTCTTTATTTAAGCGATATTTTTTTAACAAGTTACCAATAGTCATGTACTCCTCCTCTTATTTCCAATATAACATTCCCATTTGACAAAAAATTTCGAATACGAAACTTTTATATTTTTTATTATAGTCAAAATATACTGTAAATATCATTACGAAGAAATAATATTTGATGAAGGAGAAACAGAAGTCATGGGTATCTTTTTAAAAAATAAAAATTATAGAAAATTCACGATTGCTAGCTGGTTATCTGGAGCAGGCAATATTCTTTTTTACCTGGCTCTTATGACCTATGCCAGCAAATTACAAAATTATTCATTAGCATTATCTTTAATAGCTATTACTGAATCTCTCCCAGATTTAGTTCAAAGCCTTAGTGGTTACTTGGCCGACAGAACACATAATAAATATCGTGTAATTGTCTGGCTTGCTATTATTCGTTTTGCATTGTACATGCTAGTTGGCATACTCTTTGCAACCAACATTAACGGTTGGAATCTTGTGTTAATAGTTATTGGACTTAATTTTATATCTGACCTTTCTGGTATGTATTCTGATGGCTTACAAACTCCCCTAATTGTTGGCTTAGTTGGAGAAAATGAAATGGCAGAAGCACAAGGTTTTACCAGTGGTATCTCGCAGTTAATTACATTAGCTGCACAATTTATTGGATCTGGTCTCCTACTTTTCATGTCTTACTCAGAATTAGCAATTGTCAATGCATTAACTTTCTTAGCGGCTGGATTAATTTTTGCCAATATAGGCTCGAAAGTTCGTAAGCAACACATTCAAAAAGAAGAGGTTAATGATCAGAACTTTTTTACAACAATCAAGTCTTCACTTAAACAAGTACGACAAGCACATGGACTCTTAACCATCGTTTTAGTTGTAGCCTTACTTAATGGCTTACTTAGTTCAATAGAACCACTAATTTCAATTGTTATCGCTGGTCATAAAAGTATGCTTATTGGTAACTATAGCTTCACAATCGCACTCTTAGGAGCTGCTGCAGCTATTGGATTAGCTTCAGGTAGTGCCATAGGTACTAAGCTCTTAAAGAACGTTTCACTTTTCCAGCTTTCTTTATTATCTACTGTTAATAGTGCTGTTATGGCAATTGCTATTCTAAATAAAAATATTGTATTTTGCCTTATCCTAATGTCAACCCTTGGGTTTTTAGCTGGTACAAGTAGTCCTAAATTAATGCAATGGCTAGTTGTTTCAGTAGACCGTAAAATTTTAGCATCTTCAGCAGGTCTTTTAAATACGATCTTAGCAATTGCAGGACCAGTAATGACGACGTTTTTTACATCTATTGCTGGAACAATCAATGTTAATTATGCACTTTATGGCGTTTTAGGACTTAGCGTCATAGTTTTCACTACTACTTTGCTTGTAATGATAAAAGTTAACAAGATAAAACAAGCAGAACTTGCATAATAATTTCTAACTAACTTTTCTCATTAAATACTTTATACTAATTGCAATAAAGAGAAGAAACTGCCCAAGTCATTGTTTCATCATCCAAATAAGTAAAAAAAGGGTTTATTAAGGTAGTTTATTCCGAAGATTAAAAATAGCAATCACCACTAACTAAGTTAGGAACGATTGCTATAGAATTAGTAATTTTAATTTAAACTAGCTGATTTTACGATCTCTAAGCATGTAGAAAACGCCAAGCAGCATAAACACTACTAATAGTGTAATAAATGGTGGGAATAAGCGGCCAAATCCCTGTACTATTCCAAATCCTAAGAGGGTTATTACAGAATACGAAAGCAGGAGTATCCCACGATTCTGTTTCATAAATTTAAAAAAGGGCTTATCCTTATAAATTTGTGCAAGGCGAAACATTGCGGTTATAACAGCCATGTACCCTATTATTTCAGACATAATTTCATCACTTTCTGTTAATCATGATTAAAGAACTGCTATGATATAAATTCCTGTAAGGTTGACATCTATATAAATATAATTTTGTAGATGTGTATTATTCATATAGTCCAAATCTTTTTTGACTTTCATAAAACAGGCTGAGCCAATGGCACTAGTCGTTCCTGTCTATTCGTTTACGCATTTAGTATACATTAAAATAATAAAAAATTAAAATAAAAAATTAATGTTCGAAAATTGCAATTTTAAGAAGATTAGATTGCATCTATCAGATCAAGTAGAGCGTTCAACTTAAAATTGCAATTTTCGTTTTTTATTTTTCATAGAGCCCTCAAATAAACTAACAAATTTATTTAATAGATACTAACCTTTGATGTGTTTTGTCAGAACTATAAAAGCACAACTATTTTTTCCTTAGTGTATCATATAAAATAACCCTGTAATAAATTCTATTAATAGTTATTTGGTTTCTATGCTATTCCACTGACCACATCTTTCTTACAGAACAAAGAAAACTTATGCCTTTTATTGGTATATTCAGATGTATCTAGTAGTTTGCTTATGACATATTCCATTAAACTATACCTTAACTTATAAATTATCAGATAAAACTTCTAATAGTGCCTTACTATTGCACCTCAAGCTATCTGTCTGCTCCAGATTGACGCTCTACACAGTCTGGCACAGCAATCAATGCTCATATTAAAATGAGATACTTAAATAGAAATACCAGTGAATCCGTGATATCCAAACTACTCAAAGAGCGCTAAAGATAGTTGTCAACCATTCTTCACTAGGATAAGTGTTTAATTAAATTTTTAATATTACCTAGTTATTTTATTAATTTTAATAAACTTGCTGTTTTCAGAAATAGATCGTCAGTGATAATATCTGAAATAACTCTCTTAATTCGCCCGTTGCTATAGTTATCGGTGCAAAATAATTAAATTTTGCACCGATAATTTATTTACTGCCCTGCTTTAGTTATTTGCAATATAGCGACTTGCTTTTCCTTTGCCTACTAAACCTATTTTTCCTTCTTTGCGCAACCTAGCTAAAGCATGTTTAATAGTACTTTCACCATATTGCGGTACCAAATTCATTAGTTCTTGTCTAGATAGCGGTTTTAAACTATTAGTAATTTTATTCAATAGCAATGATTCCGGATCCTTTTCCGTATTACTAGTGAAATCAATTCGTGAATCTAATTCACGGTAAGCTTGCAATACGATACTCAAAAAGTAGTCAACATATGGTCCATAATCGTTTTCATTATTAATCCATGCCTTTCCTGAACTTTCTAACAAAGTCCGGTAATATTGCGCCTTAGTTTTTTCAATTAAACGTTCCAAACTAATATACTTACCAACTCCGAAACCTAATTGTTGTAATTCAAGTAACATTAACAAGCGTGACATTCTGCCATTACCATCTCTAAATGGATGAATTGATACAAAATCCAACATAAATGCTGCCGCTAGTATTAATGGTGGGAGGGAATTATCACAAATTGCATTATTATAAGTTTCACATAAACTTTGGACTAATTCAGGTGTGATATATGCTGGTGGTGGAGTAAAGCGAGTTTCTTTATGACCATCTGCAAAGGTAGTAATAATTGCATTATCAATGTCCTTAAATTGACCGCCCCAGCTGCTTTCAGTAAAATTAAATAATTGCTTATGTAATGTCAATATATTATTAGGAGTGATCTTGATATATTTATAATTGTCATGGATTATAGCTAAAACATCACGATAGCCGGAAATTTCTTCTTCACTGCGATTTTTCGGAGTCGTTTTTTGATCCATTAATTTCTTAAGTCGTACGTCACTTGTTGCAATTCCTTCAATTCGATTTGATGAGTCTGTACTCTCAATCTTTGCGACCACTAACAGCTTATTCATTATGTCTTTCGCTTTTAAGGAGATATGATCCGTTTTACCTTTCAACTCATAGATCAGATTGAGTTTTTCAATTATCTTTGTGGTTAATTTCAAACCATTTAAAGTTTGGTAATCAAAAACTTTCAAAGTATTACGTCTCCTTTAGAAACTAGTTTCTTCCCACATATTTTATACCAAGTATCAGTGTATTTAAAAGTTTATCAGTGCAAAATTTAATTATTTTGCACCGTAAATTTGTTTATTGCACCGAAAAATATTTGTTACCACACAAAAAATCAGCCTTAACTTATCTGCGTGAAATGCTGATAAATCAAGGCTAATCAGAGTAAATGATTCTTCTGAATAAGACTATTATTCAAGCTCACATTGCCATATAGTCATCTGGTTTTTATCTTTTTAAAAAAGTAAAAGGCAGACATAAAAAATAAGATAAATACTAAATACGAAATTAATATTCCCCATGTTAATGAAAAATTAGTGTTTAAGGAATGCTCATTCATATTCGTAATTATTTTCAGTCCTAATGCGGTAGTCTTGATACCTGAACTGTTAATACTAAACAGCTCTATAATATAATCAATCATAAATGCAACCAGATATATACTACTTCCAGCATCAAAGGCTTTATAATAATTCATGATTTTTCACATCCCTTTTTAAAACAAAGATTAAAATAATTAACAAAAAGACTGTTTATGTACAGTAATCTGATTTTTGCTATAAGCAATGTTAGAAGAACTATAACACTTGCTATAAGCTAAAAAATATAGTTTCATCATACTACCTTACTCTTTCATAAAAACCCCTAAGATTAATACATTAAAAGTCTAGTAGCAGCATTAAGTCATAAAACAAGTTACTAGTTATAAAATGTTTCTAATAAAATGTTACAGACTATTATTTTATAAATTTTTAGTTGCTTAATAATAGCATTAAACAATTCTTAAATCAACAAAATAAAAATAATAGTATATTTTTATAAAACTGAAGTAATACTATTACTATGTCAAAATAGCCTTTAGTACTTGCTTTCAAATTACCAGTAACATCTTTCATGAATGATATAGGTATAATACAATGTATTATAAAAGAGCTTTTCTTTACTCAAATTTAGCAAAAACCTAGTTTTTTGTAAATCAATAATTAGACTTCATACTATTATGATGCTTACATAACATTTGGAGATTTGAAAGTTCAGTTCTTCCACCTTCGGACCAAGGCTTTATATGATCTCCTTCCATTTCCTTGTACTTCCAAATATAATCTGTATGCTTATAATTTTTATCAGTGTTACAAATTGGGCAATTAGAAGTTCCCTCTTTTTTAGCTTGATTTGTTTGAGACTTATATTTTGTTCTTTTATCATTATCCGAAAATTTTCTAATATTTAATAATTTAGGATCTTTTTCTCCACTTAAGACATACTCAAAAATTCCAGCTTTTTTTGTAACATCAGAATCTGCCATTAAATCTTGTACAAGTTTATTTATTTTATTAGGGTCATATGCATTCTTATGATACTCTTCATATAGTTCACCCCAATTAGGCTGGTTCATAGGTTTTTCTACTATAATAAATATTCCTGAAATCCAATCAATAACAGTATTAAAGTAAGATTTTAATTCATTTATATCATAATCATAGCGATGCTTAGACATATATTCATCAATACGACCCTGGCTAACCCAGTCTAATGCTGTTCTAAGGTAATCTTGTCTATTAGCTACACCTTTAATATATGCACTCCATTTTTGAATATTTGCATTTTGACTATTAGAAAACTCTTCTTTAGCCATAGTCACAAACGGCCCTGAGTAAATAGCATTTAATAATTCTTGAGAATTAAGTGGAATACCTACAATATTGATAGTTTTAAACCATTCCTTCATCTCACTCTCTGAACCCTCACAAATATAAACTAATAAACTGGAATTCATAATCTTATCTTTTTGATCTTGACTTAAACCTGAAAAATAAGTTTCATTACCATTAATATTGATAGCAAATTTGCCTTTCGTGAATCTACCAATTGAGGTTATACGTTGCTGACCATCTAAAACTTCAAACTTGTCTTCTCCAATTTTATTAAAATAAATTAGTCCCAACGGATAACCTTTTAAAAGCGAATCAATAACTGCTTCTTCACGATTTTTTTCAGCATAAATATAATTTCGTTGATACTCTGGTTGAATTGTTAATTTACCAGATAAGCCAAACAACCCTTTTCCTTCGTACTCATTGTAAACGAATCCATCTACTATTTTACTAATTTTATATTGTTTTAATGTAGTTTGCATATTATTTTATATCCTTTTTATCAAAACTCTTTGATAAACCTTTTCGAACCTTCCATCTTTGTTTATAACTCCAGAAGCATTTAAGTCATACGTCCCTTTCTTATGAAATTTAGCTTCATAAGCCTGATGACATTCTTCTGTAGTGAAAACTCTTGTTTTTAAGTGATATAAGTCTTTATTTTCACACATGCCTAATATTTCAAATTGATTAGGATTATATTTATCTAAAAAAGTTATAGGAACACCCATGATGCCATTATAATCAGCAGGAATAGAATCAGTAAACGGTACTTCGATAGCATCATAGTTATCATATTTTTGATATTGATGATCCTTAACCTGCTTATGTTTACTAAATTTTATATTGTCTGCCATAGACATCAATGATAAGGGTTCATGTCTTCTCCCATGCTCAAGATTAGTAAACCAGCAAACACCAGGAACACGATTAACCTTCTGACCATCTATTTCTTTTAAGAAATGATAAGACTTTTTATATTCAAAATTATTAGGAACATTAAAATACATTCCGGTATTAAAGTTTGTAGCCCCAAGCCATAAATTATTATTTTTTATTAAAGGAAAAATTTCTTTATAAGTAATAGCATTTAAATTGCCTATTACTAAGACACAACGTCTTAAGGGTTCAACCCAATTCATAAATTCTCTAAATAATGAAAACGGTGGATTGGTAACAATAATATCAGCTTCATCGCGGAGTTTTGTTACCTCTTTACTTCTGAAATCTCCAGGAACATAATCCTTATCACCATGTAAATAGCTAAGTACTTTTGATCCTTTAGAACTATTCAAATTTAATTTCTCAGCTTGGAGAGCCTGTTCCACATCTTCTATGTTAAAAACGCCATCATTATCAAAGTCATTTACATAGGTTAATTGTATTTTATAAGCCTTACCTGCTCTCTTTTCTTTTTCATCATCTCCAAATAAAGAAAGTTGTTGATTAACAATAGGACTAGAATCATAACTTGTAGCAATAAGCTTTTTTAGCCCGTAATCATTAAAATGAACCGCAAAATATTTAAAAAAGTTACTTTCGAATGGATCATCTGCCGGTAATAAAATAGTCTTTCCTTTAAAAACATCTTTATTATATTCAATATAGGCACTAACTTCTTTTTCTATTTCTTCCCATCTGGTATAAAATTCATCTTTTTTATCTTTTTTAGCATTGGTCAAATTTTGATTTGCCATTAAAACACCTCATAAATATCATAAATTCATTTTACAGCAAAAGTGTACGCAAAAAAACGGTTCTATAATTTATCCTATCAATGACTTATCCCTGTGATAAGCTGCTAGTAGTTTTTTTATTGCATAAAAAAGAGGACATCTTACTCTTGCTCCTTATAATAAATACTAACTCTACTCAATATTTTTATAAGGTTTTTGTCCTCTTTTAGTAAATATATTAATTTGCTCTCACTATTAAAGACCAAAACATTGTTTTTAAGATGTACATCTCACAGTCTTGTTACGGCTAAAACAATAATTGAATTACTCAAGATGTAATCTTTATTGATAATTAAATGTCAATATATTTTTTAGACCTTTTATTTTATTCATAAATTTTGTCGAATAATTCTTCAATACTTATTCTTCCTATTGAGCATTGAATATGGTGTTGTAATAGCTCTAAAAATAATGCTTTTAGGTCATCTTGATTATTTTCAGAAATAGGTATCAAGATTAAGTTATCGGGTAATTCTTCATACTTCAAATTACTTAGAAATCCCAAAAGTTCTTCAGTTTTTTCAACTTTCAAGTATTGTTTATCTGGCTTTTTATTATCAAAATCTTTATTTATAGCACCATCTTTTAGAAACAGGACTCGATCCGCATAAGTTTGTAAATTCGATAATAAATGTGAAGCCATAATAATTAGCTTTTGTTTCTCTTTTAAATTAACAAGCACTTTTGAAATTAATGCTACGTTTTGGGATCTAGTCCATTCATTACCTCATCTAATAACATAACAGGAGTATCAGCAGCCACAACCATTGCAAAACATAAACGTTGCTTCATTCCTAATGAACAGGTCTCAACTTTATGATCAACATAACTACTCATATTCAGTTCGTCGATAATTCCATTAACGGATTTTTCAGGCTTATTCCATAAGTCCGCATAAAGTTTTAAATGATCTCGTCCAGTCATAAATGGAAATAATTCACTTTGATCGGGAAAAGCACATATCTGTTTATGTAATTTAACAATATCATGCTCATTTTTATAGCGCATCCCATTATATTCAACAAAACCTTTTTGAGGTGTAAGGTTATGCAAAATAATATTAATTAAAGTAGATTTACCTGTACCATTAGGTGCAACTAATCCAATGATTTGTCCCTTTTCAAAGGCAAGAGATAAATCAGTAAAAATCTTTTTTTCACCAAAATTTAGAGTTAAATGATTAATTTTTAACATTGCATTTCACCTCATTTAATTAAAGGTATTTTCTTTATCCTATAAATTAACAACATAACTAGTTCAATAGCTAAAACTGTTAGTACTAAAGGCACAATTCCGGCATTGAAGCCCCATCCTGGAGTATCCATTAAATAAGATAAGTTACCAGATAGGCTATCACCAATTGTAAAATACGTGGTTGGCAAATATTGTAAAAATGGATAAACAAAACCCATCCCCGATGAGAAATACAGTACCTTCCCAGCTACCGCAAATAAACTGGAAAGAATTTCTGCAACGTATTCATTTCTGCTTAATAAAGATATCAAGAGTGTTAAACGAATAAATATAAACACAATCAGTATTGCAAAAATACTCAGCTGCAAATAATACGTTCCTAACGTTAAATAAGTAAATGGCACTTTAAAATATAGTCTTCCCATATAAAAAGTAGTCCTTAAATTAAATGATCCCAGTCCATATTTGGGAGCAATACATACTACTGCTATAATAAAAGCCATCAAGAAATCAAGCAGGACGCTAATCTCAACTACTGCGGTTTTTAGCCACAAGATAGTACTTTTGCTTAGGGGAATATTTTTTACTACCGTACGATATTTATAATCATTAGTAAGAATATCAGCTGCAAAAAAGATAACAATTATTATTAAAATTAAAGTTGTCCAACCAGATAAAGAGTTTTGAATTCACTGCAGTGCTGTTCTTTCTTCTAACACGTTCTTATTTAATTTTGCTTTACTAGCTAAAAGTGCATTATAAAGGTGATAAGTTTGTTGATAGCCATAATGCCCATTTTCTTTATAAATTCCATTATGTCCATACTCAACTGGATACATATAATTTTGATTTTCTTCAACGAAGATCAAATTATCAACATACTTGTACCACTTACTAGAATATAAAGCATACTCTTTCCAGTCATTTGCTTTTAATGCTGCTAATCTTTTTTTATCATATTTAAGTATTGTAGGATAGGTTTCAATCGCATCTTTTGCTCCTGCGCTTGGATCTATTGTAAGCCACGGCTTTCTTACTTGTTCATATTGTTTTTTAGCACTTTTAAGAAAGGCAGTATCATTCTTATATTCTTTTTGAATAGAGTATGGATCAACACGATTAATGACATGATGATTAGGTACACTTACCAGGCCAAAATATAGAGATAACAAAGCAGTGGCAATATATAATCCGATATTTTTAGGATTAACAAAAAAGGCTTTTAATTGAGAAATAAAATAATGCCATCTCATCTTACTCTCTTCCCTTTATTGACCAAATAACTAAAACAACTCATAAATATTAGTGACCAAATCATTAATATTAGTGCACCAGTACAACAATTTAAGAAATTCAATTCGGTTGTATTAGCTACCGTTCCATTAAAAACATTAGTAATATTTAGATATGATGATGGTAGCCAAAAAAGATATTTACTAATGGTGCCAGGAAGATAAGAAATAGCATAAACTAACATCCCTATTAAAGTTGTTAAATAAACATTCTTAGTTAGTTGATTAAGAAATAAAGTCAATGATGTAGTAAATAATACAAGCAGAACAACATATACCAAAAATAATAAACAATAAGCCCATAATGGTATTGCGAAAATTTTATTAAAGTAAAATACATTAGGATAATTTAACGTAACAAAACCATTACGCACACCCGCAAAAATATATGCAGCTACAATTTCTATTAACACAGGGATGATAGTTAAGACAATATTGATTGTAGTTTTCCCAGAAATTTCATCTTTATTTCTATAAGGAATATTTTTCAAAAGACTGCTATGTCGTAATTTCAATATCCAAACATCATTTGAAATAAAAAGAATATAAAGGAAAATAAGGCTTCCTAACATGGACAAAATATAAACTAAATATGTTGAAGATGCTTTAGAGTTCATCACAACTGGAATGTGATGTTGATAAAGGTATTTGTATGTAGCCAGTTTTTGGTAAAGTTCATATTTGGGCGGCACATTAAGAGTTTTAGCACCTTTATAATTATTCTTATAACCGTCAAGCATTGTCTCAATTAGATTTTCCGATCCTCTTAAATAAGTCTGTGGATCGGAAAACACTTCACCATTTTGCAAAACAGCAATATAAGCTGATTGTTTGCATAAATTTGCATAAGTTTGTTTATAATTTTTTTGACGAAGAGAACTACCATCAAAATAATCTTCATTTACTTGTACAGATTCATAGTAGTCCCGCCACTGGCGATAGCCATCGCCAATTTTTTGAGTTTCAACTACAAAGAGGAAGAAAGTCATAGAAATTATTAATAAACAGACTAAAAGAAAGTTCTTTTTCGATTTTATTGCAATTTTAAAATTAGCTTTAAAATAATATCGATTCATAATAACCACCTTTTAGTATAAATACAACTAACCCGTTTGCCATTTTATTTTATGAGTCATTATATTTAGAATTGAGTTAATATAATCCACTTTCCGATTTGTAAAAAATCTCTTAGTTATTATTCCCAAAAGCTTTGATTAGATTTATAAATTAATCTAAGGCTGCAATATGTTGCAATGGACTAAAACTTGACCAAATACATATGCCAATAGTTTTTAACATAGTTTTTTAATCTATGAATTAGCTTAACTTTCTTCAACCTTTAAATCTAACAAAGCAGATCCTACTTTACCTATGATCTTCTAGTTTTAACTCATAATAAATATTTTAAATCTTAAGAATTATTAGTTCTTTAAAATTTATTATTCAATTATACTCTTATAATTTAATTTTTAACTAATTTTTCAAATTCAATAATATTTTTATAATTTTGATTAAACTTAGTGCACAAAAAAGCGGGCAAAAAGCCTGCTATATCAGCCATAATGCCTACCTAATTGTGTGCATAATTATCTTTAATAAACAAAAAATAGCCTTAACTTACCAACAGAAAACATTGATATATCAAGGTTATTTTACTAATTTTACTCTTCTGAATGCTGACTAGAGGATTCGAACCTCCGACCTCATCATTACTAATGACGTGCTCT
>NZ_CALYQV010000008.1 GCF_945290125.1 uncultured Lactobacillus sp.
CAGGAAACAGTTGGTGCTATTGCCATAGTGGACGGACCAGACCATGTTTATGATCATTTGGATGGCAAATGGTTGTCTGATACTAATAAATATGTGGTTATTCACCGCGTGGCAATTCATTCTCAGCATTCTGGTAAAGGCTATGCTACCGAGCTGTTACAGGCTGTTATCAATGATATCAAAAACAACAGGGACGATATTGACTCAATCAGAATTGATACTCACGAAGACAATAAAGCCATGCAACATTTGATTGCAAAGATGGGTTTTTCTAAAGTAGGTTATTTGCATGGCGCTTACCGTCCTAACGAAACCTCATTCGTTTATGAACTAATTAAGTAAAAGAAAAAATTGTTATCAAATATCACAATAGCAATCTATTCTAAAAATAAAAACCTGATAATGGAGTTTTTTCCATCACCAGGTTTTTATTTGCTTTTATTTAATTAGCGATTCTTCATAATTGGTTGGTAAAAGAGATCAATCACTATGGCAGCCACTAGGGCAACAACAAAAGTGAGTAGTAAATTCATCCAGCTAATTTTCGTCATAGCAATACCCAGTAAAGCTAATATTACGGTTAATAAGACATCAGCTAGTTGGGTTAAGCCAACAGCTTTAGAAGGATAATCCTGCCAGAAAAACTTTTTAGTCCTGGTGATTAGGACGATGAACATTGCACTGAGAACTAAATAAACATAAACCATTGTTGATATTGTACCGTGGCTCCAGCCATGAGTATTGAGATAAGCAATACCTGCTATTCCAATTACGGTCCAGCCGAAAGCTAATGAAAAAGCAATTTTAGCCAATTTAGCCATGTTCCAATTTTCAGGTTTATAGGTGATATGAGTTCTGTCAGTACCGATCATCATCGTCACCATATTATTCATAATAGTATAAATAACCATGGCGTTTAGTGCCATCGGAATATAATTGAAGAATAAATAACCAAAGGTCAAGAGCATGGTTAGTTGTGCAGTTCTGGCCAGTTTGGTTAAGGACCAAGTCGTCATTCTTTGATAAACTCTGTGTCCAGCATCAAGTATTTTTACTATCGAAGATAAGCCATCATTTAAAAGAACCATTTTGCCTGATCTTTTTGCGACATCTGCCGCATTCGAAACGGCAATTCCAACCTCTGCTTGTTTTAAGGCGGGCGAGTCATTAACACCGTCACCCGTCATCCCCACAATATAGCCCTGCTTTTGAAAGAATTTAACCATGCGCAATTTATCTTCTGGTAAAACATCTGCAATTCCAGCCAGTTTACTGGTATCAGTTTGATCAGTAAAATCATGAATAGAAATTACTTCACCTTGCAGGTCAACCTGTTTAGCAACTGCAACAGCCGTTTTTTGGTTATCGCCAGTTAACATAATCGGCTTCACGCCACGTTTTTTGAGTTCACCTAAGGCTTCTTTAGAATCAGATCTCACCATATCTTGCAAGATGAAAACACCGGCTAATCTATCATCAATTAATAAAGCGACTGAACGACCGGCACTAAAATCAACTTCCTTAGCTTTTTCGTTCGCATTTCTATCAATTAATGATAGTTGTTTAAAAGAGCCAAGTTTAATATTATGACCGTTGCAATTTGCCATTGAATAGCCAGTACTAGATGTAAAAGGAGTAAAGTCCGAACCTGATTTGACAGTTAGGCCCTGCTTTTTTATGTATTCAGCAATCGCAGTGTCTATTAACTTTTTATTTCTTTGATCTGTAGCAGCCGAAGCTAATTCTAGAGCCTCATTATCACTAAATGAGCTGAAATTTGTCCATTGACCAACCGCTGTTTTATTTTCGGTAATGGTTCCCGTTTTATCCAGCAAAATTAGATTAAGATTTGCGGCATCTTGAATTCCAGTTAAATCTGAAGTTAATACTCCTTCTTTACTAAGACGAGTAGCTTCAAATGAATTAGAAAGTGCAAACGTAGAGGGCATGGCAACAGGAATTGAAGCTATAAACATCATTGCCAAAAACGGCAACATATTAATCAGGTTATTGATATCCCCTCCCTTGAAGAAGGAAGCAACAATAATTATTAAAGTTAAAATCCCATCAAGAATACACAAATAATAAATAATTTTAGTAAGTAATTGTTGCAGATGTCCCGGAGCAGCGGAATTATTAATTAAATTAATTGTTTTACCGGACCGAGAATTGGCTCCGGTAGCTGTAACAACAGCAAGGCCATTGCCTTCCGTAACGGTGGTACCGGCATAGGCTGTATCTTGCGGATCTTTCCGAACGGTTCTGGCTTCACCCGTGATTGAGCTTTCATCGGTAGAAACTTGACCATCCATCAGTTTTACATCTGCCGCCAAAACATCTCCAGCTTGCATACTGATTAAATCTCCTGGGACTAAATATTTAGAGTCAGTATTTTGCCATTGACCATCCCTTTGAACAGAAATAGTAGGAGTCAATTTGTGCGAGATATTATTTAAAACGCGTCTTGACTGCTTTTTCTTGGAAGCTCCGTTCCAAGCAGCGAAAAGAAGCATTAAAAGAACGAATAGAGATTGTATCCATTTGCCCAAAACACATTCCAAAAGTAGGGCAGCTTCGAGAATCCAGGCTGATAAATTCCACAACTTGGATAAAAACTCTTTAAAAAAATTGAACTGGGGTTCCGGTACCTCATTTAAGCCATTTTTTTGCAAAAGTTTATCTGCTTGGGCCTGAGTTAAACCAGTGATTTTTTCCGACATAATTTTACTTCCTTAGTTTTAATACTTTAATTAAAGTAGCATAAAAAGACCGCTTTTGCTATAAATTTATACCCAATTTTGTTTTAAAAAATCCCAAAATAGTGTACACTAGGTATAGTAGCGTATTAGTACACTTCTCTTAAACAATTATAATTATTCCAAAGTCTGTCGGATGTATGCAGTTATACCTAATTTAATCAGGTGAGTCCCATGTCCTTTAAAAAGATACTTTTAGTTTCATTGCTAACAATTACAGCTTTCTTTTGTTTTCCTTTTTTATTCATAATGAAATTTTGGATTACTTTAACCCTGCGCTTCCGGAAACCAAAAGTTATGCTCAAAGTTATGCTCAAAGACCGCAAAATGTTCAACAATATTATAACGTGCAAGCATACGATTCAAACTGGAAGTTAAGCATCCCTATAAAATAACCAGGTTAGGAAGATATAATAATTGATTATAGAGGCCAGTATGTTAAGAAAATTCAATACGTTTCTAAAAAAGAATTTTTAAAAGTTGTAAATAAATAGAAATTCTATCGATTTTAGTGCAGCAGTAAATAAACTTGTTTATATTCAAATATTGAACGAAGAGTATGGGTTTAGGCAGGCAGAAAGGAAATACCATGTTTGAAAAAATGTTAGTACCACTATATGTTTGTTTTTTAATCATCACTAACCAAATTCCTTTAAACCATAATTCATGGACTGATAGAGCAGATCCCTCAATTTACGAAGCTATAAGTTATGCGAAAGTTCCGGGTAATACCCAAGAATATCTAAATGTTCAAGCAATAAATCCAGAGACTGGTAAAAAATTACCATATAAAATCAAGAGAGTGGGCGGTTATGAACCAGGTAGGCAATATATAAGGATTGACCACAAAGGTCAGTATGTCAGAAAGATTGATTATATTTCCAAAACCACTTACCTAAAGGCAATTAAACAAGATAATGAGTAATCACTTTGTTATTAGCTAAAAAAGGCACAAAAAAAGTCTGCAATGATTGCAGACTTTTTTAAATTGATAAATTAATCTTTATCAACGCTGTCTGGGAAGGTAGCTAAACGCTCGCCTTCGCCAAGTTCTTCTTCGATTTCAAGTAAACGGTTGTACTTTTCAACACGCTCTGAACGAGCTGGAGCACCAGTCTTCAATTGACCACCGTTAACGGCAACGGCAAAGTCAGCGATAAATGTATCACCAGTTTCACCAGAACGGTGAGAAATCATGGTGTTGTAACCATTCTTACGTGAAAGACGAATAGTTTCCAAAGTTTCAGTAACAGTACCAATTTGGTTTAACTTAATCAATGAAGCGTTACCGGCACCTTCCTTAATAGCTTTAGTCAAAAGCTTAGGGTTAGTACAAATGAAGTCATCCAAAACAATTTGAATTCTGTCTTTGTGGCTTTGAGTAAATTTAATCATGCCGTTAACATCATTTTCATCGTATGGATCTTCAATTGAGATTAACTCTGGGAATTCGTCAAGTAACTTGTCGTAGTATTGAGCTAACTCTTCATCGTTAAATACTTTACCTTCGAAGTGGTACTTGCCGTCTTCTTTGTTGTAGAAGTAAGAAGCAGCACAGTCACAAGCTATGGCAATGTCTTCACCAGGCTTGTAACCAGCCTTAACGATAGCGTCGTGTAAAGCTTGTAAAGCTTCTTCAGAGTTCTTCATGTTAGGAGCGAAACCACCTTCGTCACCGAGGCCAGTTTCGTAACCCATGTCTTCAAGAACTTTCTTCAAAGTGTGGTAAGTGTTAACAATCTTTTCAAAACCATCACGGAATGAAGTCTTCTTAACTGGGGTAATCATGAATTCTTGTACATCAATACCGTTGTCTGCGTGCTCACCACCGTTAATAACGTTGTGGAAAGTTTGTGGCATTTCAAGGTCAGTACCGCCAAGGTATCTGTACAAAGGTTGGTGACTGTCTTTAGCAGCTGCATCAGCAGTAGCCATTGACACACCTAAAATGGCATTAGCACCAAGTTCAGCCTTGTTTGGTGTACCATCTAATTCGATCATAACACGGTCGATATTAGCTTGGTCGTGTGGGTCTAATCCCTTTAAAGCTTCAGCAATCTTAGTATTAACATTGTTAACTGCTTTAGAAACACCTTTACCACCAACACGGTCGCCGCCATCACGTAATTCAACTGCTTCGTTTTCACCAGTTGAAGCACCTGATGGAACTTCAGCCTTACCTACGACACCGTTTGAAAGAGTAACAAAAGCTTCTACAGTTGGGTTACCACGTGAATCATAGATTTCCAGTGCATGAACATTTTCAATGACTGATTTTAACATCTAAAAACCTCCTAAATAATAAATGCTGTACTATTTTGTGTAAGTACATACATTAGTGGAGCACAAGCTCCATATCTACATCACAAATTTTAGCCTAAGTTTGTGATTATGTAAACATTTGTAAACGATTTCTAATGTTAAAAAATATTAAAAATATTTTTGTCGTTTTTTTTGCAGGTTTGATTTATTATTTAGCTATATATTTTTTAAAAAGGATAGTTTATTTCTATAAGGATATAAGATATGGATAAAGTAAAGTTAATAATCGACTCTGGTTCAAACGATAGAATGAATGATGATTTAACTGTCGTACCCCTAACAATGATCATTGCTGGAAAAGATTTTGTTGATGACGAAAATCTTGACATTGATAGTTTTATTGCTAGTATGGAAAAAAATACCGAAGAAGGTAAGACATCATGTCCTAGTATCAATCAATGGCTAAATGCTTTAAAGGGATCAGATTTAGCGATCATTATGACGATTACTAGCGGTTTAAGCGGAAGCTTTTCATCTGCATTTCAGGCAAAACAAATTTATGAAAAAGATCATCCTGGAAGTCATGTGCTTGTAGTTGATTCCAGAACGGCCGGACCAGAAATTTCTGTTATTTTGCGAGAAATTGAAAGGTTAGTTAATAGTAAGACCCGTTTTGTAGACTTAGAGCAAAAAATTTCAGATTACAAGACGCATACACATTTACTTGTTGTATTAAAGTCGCTCCATAATTTGGCCCTAAATGGTCGAATAAACATGGCTGTTGCCAAAGTAGCAAAAGTTTTAAATATTGATGTGGTTGGCACCGCCAGTGATGAGGGTAAATTAGAGCCATTATCAAAAGTTAGAGGGATAAAGCGTGCTTTTAAAGAAATTCTGAAATTAATGGCTGAAATGAAATACCAAGGAGGCCGTTTGATCATAGATCATTGTAAAAATGAAAAAGATGCCCAAACGTTAAAAGAAAAAATTTTAGCAAGTTACCCCCAAGCAGAAATAGTAATTCGTTCAATGAGAGGACTGTGTACCTTTTATGCCGAAGAGGGAAGCTTAATGATAGGCTTTGATGATTTGTGATTTTTCAATAGAAGAAAGTGTGCCATTTTTTTAAAATTAAATTTTGTGTAATATCGAAATAATTTAACGTATCAAAAAATAGCTCTAACTTTTTAGTTCAGGGCTGTTTTTTAAATGATCATTAGTAATAATTGTTGAGAAATGCTAAAACAGAAAACTGCAAGCGATGTTGCTCCGATAATGTCTGAGGGGAAATGGGCTTTAAGGCTAATACGGGAAATGACCACCATTAGCCAAATTATCAGCAAAATCCAAAGCAGCCTGTTTCCTAGTTGTCCCGCAAAAAGATGCCAGATAATTAAAGCCATGACAGTACTTCCTAAAACATGACCACTAGGGAAACTATAGCCATCTTCTAAATCTGAGTGCAGAATTGGACGTTTTCTGCGCATCCACTTTTTCAAAAAAATCCCAATTAAATCGGTAAAGCCTAATGTAAATAAGGCCCAGAACGCAAGTAAATTTTCATTGTTGCTAATTAAAAAACTTGCCAGAAATACATCCAACACAATCAGCAGTTTTGGGTCGTTAATAAATGCAATTATTTGCCAACCAATGCCATCACGTCTTCTAATCAGTTTGTGATGCAGCCAGTGATCGAATAGATTAAAACGCCGTGAATTTCTGACATTAAAGATAAGTAGTATTAGTATTAGAGCAGATAACGTTGCTAGCCAAAAATTAATATTCAAAACACATCCCTACCTATAACTTATATTCGTTTGTATTTTAACAGCAACAAGGCAAAGGATAAAAATTAAAATCTACTCTTGAGTAAAACTTAATATTTGTAATTTAAAGGAAATTCAGAATCTGAGTTTTTATCAAAACCAGTTTTAGTAAGGTAATTATTTTAAAAGAAAGCTTGACTTTAATTAAAACCAACTTAAAATTATTATCAAGTTAGAGCGTAATTTAGGAGGAAAAAATGAATAATAATCACACTTCTAAGCAAGAGACTGTGGGTAAAGCTATACGTGATATTGCTCACCATGAACATAACTTTGCTTTAGCTGATAATTCTACAAATCATATTGGTGATCTCGTTGTTTATGGCAACCTTTATCTTTTTACAATTTTATTTTCTGTTATTTGGTTTGACTGGCTATTTGTATTGTTAGCTATTGTTGCAATCATTAGCGTAATTCGTTACCAAAACTTCTTGCGACACAAGGTTAATTCCCAAAAAATGACATCGTTTTTCGTAAATACTAGTTTGATATCAACCGGAGTGAGGTCTTTTGTAATAGGGAACGCACCATTACTAGCTCTTAGTATGCATACTAAGGGAAGATTTAACCTCTTTATTTCTTTGCTAGTTGGCTTATTTACGGCTTTGATTGGAATAACTTGTCGGTATCATTACCTGACTAATCATCAAGTCATTGACAGGCAAAAGGAATCACTAAGAAAGACCTGCAAAAATGTTATTCACTTTAGTGTTAATAGTTGCAAAAAGGGTTATGTCAGCCACGGCTTTTTCTTTGATATTGCATGTGGTTTTGCACTTTTGGCAAATTATTTTTCATATAAAGAATTCATCTTAGTTATATTTGAAGCCTGGCAATTTGTTTTAATTACTATTTTAATAATATTGGGTACAGTTCAATTTCAAAGATTTTTACACAATAAAGTTGTTACAAATAATATAAGTAAAGAATTTAAGTGGGGTACTTTATTAATGACGGCTGCCCGCGGCTATCTGATAGCCATTGCACCATGGGTTGCAGTGTGTCTGTTCACGGGCAATTCAATCAATTGGTTAGCAGCAAACTTGTTAGGAGCATTGGTTGCAATATTTGGCCTAGGATTGCAATACAAATATTTACATAAAGTCAGAGTCTTTTAATTATAAGACTAAGTTTGGATAATTTTAACAGTTGTGACGCTGATACAAAGAGAAGCCAGTAAAAGTAATTTCTTTCGCTGGCTTTTTTTTTAATACCGAAAGCAGATTTGGTTATAAAGCTTGATTCTATTCATTTGCTCTTTTTCAGAAGGATTTGAAAAAAGACTTTATTTTTTTAAATTAGAACTTGGACACCTTTGGAATACTTCTTCCGCATAAAAGCCTGTAATAGCAGCAATTACAGAGCAAAATAAAAGGAGAGTACAGGATTTGAACCTGCGCGCCAAGGAAAAACTTGGTTCGCCGGATTTCGAGTCCGGTGCATTACCACTCTGCCAACTCTCCGTAACGAATAACATTATACCTTATCTAAAATTTTTTTCAACTTGTTGTTTATTAATAAAACTGGTTAATAGTCAGTATTCTGCAGTTTTTTAGTTATCGTGCAATGAAAAAGATAATGTTGTAAAAAATAATAATAAATGTTAAGCTACAAATTAATTTAAAATTAACTTATTTAACATTTTATTTAGACAGCTTACAGAAAAGGGTGCAACAATGGATGGTTACCTAACTAAAAAATCAGCATTTAAAGAAGCACTTCCTACTATATTTGGCTACATTGGCATCAGTATAGCTTTCGGAATTATTGGTAAAGCAAGTGGCTTTTCTATAATCGAAGTATCTTTAATGTCTCTTATTATTTACGCTGGTTCGGTTCAGCTTACAACTCTCAATATGCTAGTTGCGGGTAGTCCTATAGTATCAATTGTATTAGCGGCTTTTTTAGTTAATTCACGAGTAATCCTAATGAGCACAACCGTCGCAGGCTACTTAAAACAAGAAAATTTAAAAAGAAATATCCTGATAGGAACTTTTCTCACTGATGAGAGTTTTGCTCTCGGTATGAATAAAATAAATTACACAAATGGTAAGTTAAACTTTACCTGGTTTAATACTGTCAATATTATTTCTTATTTAACTTGGCAAGCTGGAACACTTCTCGGTGCAATATTAGGCGGTTTTATAACAGATCCTAAAAAGTTAGGTCTGGATTTTGCCATTGTAGCAATGTTTATCGGTCTACTTTATTTACAAGTGCTGGGTGACAAAAATCTTAATAAGGTATTACAAATAATTGTTGTATTAATATCTTTTGCGTTGACCTACTTATTGACCATTGTTTTGCCCGCTAATTTAGTAGTAATAGTTGTTACTTTGATCGGCTGCAGTTTAGGAATGGTGCTCAAACATGTCTTCTTCTAAATATATTTTAATAACGATTGTTTTATGTGGAGTGACCACTTTACTTTCAAGAGTGATACCATTTGTTTTATTAAAAAAATTCTCATTGCCGCCAAAGTTGGTCGAATTTTTCTCTTTTGTTCCCATAGTAATTATGGCCGCACTCTGGTTCAGTAATTTAATTATAGCTAGGCCAGGTCATTTGCCTGAATTTAATTGGCAGTATGTTCTAGCATCCCTGCCAACCTTTGTAGCCGCAGTCATTAGTAAGTCTCTATTAGTCATTGTGATATTGGGAATGATTTCCCTAGCGGTTCTGCGTTTAATTTAAAAACAGATTATAGGACGATATGATCCCCGAAAATGAAGTGCAACTAAAAAGTTAGACATTTTATTATTAAGCAAGACCTAACGCACGATTCCGATATTTAATCGGAGTCGTGTATTTTAGTTTGTTTGATCTTCTGATATGGTTGAACCAGTAAACGTAATCGCACAGTACTGCCTGCATTTCTCTAATGCTCATGCCTGTCTTTTTTAAGCATGAGATAAAACTGATCCAAGCTACATCTTTTTCGCTATAAACCCGGCGATTGTTCTCATCTCGCTTTGGGAAAAGTAATTTTTGCCTTTCATAATAGCGTAATGTGTCAATTGGAAAACCACTAAGTTCTGAAAATTGACCAATTGAATACTTCATCGAATTTCCTTTCAGAAATAATTTTGATTGCAGTAAATAGTATATCGTCATATTTTATTACTTCACAATTTTTTGAAAAGTAGTTGACATGGACTATACTCCAGCAATTATTCTGAAACTTGTTAAATATTAAAAAAACAGAATGAAAAGGAGAAAACCATGACAAACGATGAACGCTATCAAAAGGGTCTGGAAAATTTAGAGAAAGTGGACAGGGAAGGAGGCCAGTCAGGTATTGACTCACTTGCTGGCTTATCAGAAGATGTGGGGCGCTACATTATTGAATTTGCTTTCGGTGACATCTATGACCGGAAAGTTTTAGATTTGAAGCAAAGAGAAATGATAACCATCACAACTTTGCTGACGCAGGGTGACACTGAACCCCAATTGAATGTTCATATTAATGGCGCCATTAACGTCGGTTTAACACCAGAAGAGATAATTGAAACCTTTATTCAAACAATTCCGTATGTCGGATTTCCTAAAGTCCTGAATGCGATTAATGTTGCAAAACAAGTTTTTAAAGACCGCGGAATTGATTTCACCAAGTCTCATAAAAGTAAATGAGCCATCATGTCAACTATGTGGTTTGGCAATTTATTCATAGCTCAACTAGTACGATTACCCAAGGTAAACTTTTGTTTTTAATTGCTTCATTACCACCAGAGATAGCGGCAATAATTAGTAAGTCTTTGCTAGTGATGGTAATTGTAGGAGTAATTTCTTTAACAGTCCTACACTTAATTTAGAAAATTTAAGTTAAAAATGGTAGAATATTAATATTATAAATATTTTGGTTGGAGTTTAAGGCTTTCAAGAATTGTTCTTTGGTTTGGGTTGCCAAGGCAATATTTGAAGGCCTTTTTTGCTGGAGAAAGCGGGAATGCAAATGAGATTTTTAGGTATGCTGAGCGTTATTTTATTAGCCACGTTAATTGGAGGACAATTTAGTGCCAGATTAAAATTACCGGCAGTTGTTGGTGAATTGCTGGCTGGAATAATAGTTGGTCCTGCAGTTCTTAATCTTGTGCAACCCACAGGAATCATAAAGGTATTTTCCGATATTGGGGTAATTCTTTTAATGTTTTTAGCTGGTCTTGACAGTGATCTGAAAACTTTAAAAAAGTTACTACGTCCCAGTGTCTTGGTAGCAGGATTCGGTATGATCGTACCAATCATCATTGCATACATGACGGGCATTCTTTTCACATTTTCACAAGCGGAAAGTTTATTTTTAGGCTTAACGTTTTCAGCCACCTCCGTTTCGATTTCAGTTGCGGTTCTGCAGGAAATGGGGCGCTTAGAAGGAAAAGAGGGCATGACAATTCTGGGCGCTGCAGTAGCAGATGATCTGCTCTCAATACTACTATTGAGCATTGTTAGTGGACTGACGGGTGTATCTGAACCCGGCTTAAATAAAGGCACTGATTTAATTATAAGCCTGCTGATCCAAGCAGCATTTCTCATCTTCTTAGTTTTCGTTAGTGTTTATATTTTACCCCGGTTGATCATGTTAAGTCAGCGTCTGACACTGCCGGTCCCAGAGACATTAGTGGCAATGATTATTGTAGTATTGGCTTCTTGGGGAGTTGAGAAGGTAGGTCTTAGTAACGTGATTGGAGCCTTTTTTGCCGGACTGGCATTGAATCGTACTTCAGCGCAAAAAACTCTCAAAAAGAATTTTAGGGTAATTGGCTACAGCAGTTTTATTCCCATCTTTTTTGCTAGTATTGGATTGGACATGAGTATTAAAGGCATTCTAAAGGACTTTATTTTATTTTTCGTCTTGGTAATTGGCAGTGTTTTTTCAAAATTGGTGGGTGCGGGGTTAGGAGCAAAACTAGCTGGTTTCAATAATTCTAGTTCTTTATTAGTTGGAACCGGGATGGTTTCGCGTGGTGAAATGGCTCTTGTGGTTGCGCAAATGGGCTTAACCAACTATTTACTTGCGCCTGCGGCTTATTCTACTGTAATCGGAGCAATCATTATGACCACTGTAGTCTCGCCCTTTCTCTTAAAATGGTCAATAGCAAAAATGACGCAGAAGTAACAAAACCCCAAAATACCAATTATTACGGCTATAATCATTTGCCAGGCCTTCTAGTCAAATCTCTTAAAATTGCTTAAAAGTTATGATAAGATGGAAAACATATTTTTTATTGTTAAATTTAAGCAGAAGGTAGGAAGGTCGAATGAAAGTTCAGCCAGGTGCTGAAATCTTTAAATTAAGATGGTATATTAAGCAAATGCGGGGTTGGAGCTTTAAAACCTATTTATTATTAATGTTGGGAATAGGCATTATCATTGGTGCTACTGTGGCATCGCCCATCAGTCAAATTTCTTTGTTAACGATGATTGCTGCTATTCTGGGCTTTACGTGTACACTTGCTATCACTAACGCTAGGCAAATTAACGGCATCTTGGGTTTAGTTTCTGCTGCAATTTATATTATAATTTCAGTCTATGCAAAAAATTATGCTAACGTGATCTTGCAAACTATTTATATTCTGTTATTGGATCTGCCAGTCTTAATGTTGCCGTCATGGTCTAAAGATACGGAAAAACATATTCATGGTTTAACGCTGAAAAAATGGCTTATGACAATTAGCTTTTTTACTATAGTTTTAGCTTTACTTTATCTGCTGGACACCAAAATATTTATTAGTCCACGTCCTGTAATTGATGCAACCGCGGGTGCAATAGGGATTACCGGTTCGCTTCTTTGCATGTTGCATTTTCGCGAACAGTATTACTTTTGGACTGTTCAAGGAATTTTATCAATTATTTTATGGGGAGTTACTGCCTTTCAAGGTGACGCTAATCTTACATTATTTTTAACGTATATTTTGTATTTAACTAATGATTTACTTGCTTTTACTGATAAGCATGTTCACTGGTTTCATTAACAAAAAAGAAGTTTTGTTTGCACAAGACTTCTTTTATTTTTCCAAGTGGTTTTTCACAGTTTTACTTAAGATTTTGGTTGCACCTTTACCGGCTTTATCATCATAATAGGATTGATAGCGTGTATCATTATCATAGGCATTAACAATAGCCAGGTGAATTTTGGTAGAATAATTTGGCATGATAATCTGCAGCCATTTCTGGTGATTTTTAAAAATAGCAGTACTTAAATCTTTTTCTTGCGTGGGATCTTTAACAACTTCTTGCAAATCTCGTACAAGATTTGCTTCTGTTTCTTTCATTTTATGATATTTTTCTTCAGTTAGTTGATTTTTTTCAGCCATATTTTCCTCCAACGAATTATTCAAATACTTAAATTACTATAGCAACAAAATAAGTAAAAATCACATAAAAATAGGTATAATTTAATTCCAAATAATTGGTAAAGTTAAGCAGATGCTAAGAAATCCGCTAACTAGAGCGCTATAATAAAGAGAGAGGCGAATTAATGATCATTTTTGTTTGGGCAGAAGATCAAAAACACCAAATTGGTATAGATGGACATTTACCTTGGAAACTGCCTGCAGATCTACACCACTTTAAAAAAATCACTTATGGTCATCCAATTATCATGAGTCGTAAAACTTTCATGAGCTTGCCTCATCTTTTGCCCGGGCGCAAACACATAGTTTTGACGACCAGTTTGACGTTAAAAAATAAATATCGTAATAATAAACAGGTTTCAATTATTAAATCAGTCAAAGAATTACAAGACTGGATCAACAAGCATAAACAGCAAAATCTCTGTGTGATAGGTGGTAATTCGGTTTTTAACGCTTTAAAAAATCAGGTAGATTGTTTAGAAAAAACTGAAATAATAGCAACCTTTAAAGCTGATGTCACAATGACAAAAATTAATTATGATGACTTCATTTTAGTAAAAAAAGAATTTCATCAGCCTGATAATCTTAATCTGTATTCATATGAATTTCAGACATTTATGAGAAAGGAGAAATAACATGAAACAAGTTATTACTTCAACGATTGTTTTTATAATCTGCATTATGACCTTGATTAGCAGTTTTTTTCTCGCAGAAAATTTTAATCACAATTATTGGTGGCAAGTAATTGGCATGGCCGTTGTCACTTTTGTTGTTGGACAAGATTTTTTCGCAATAATAAAATCCTACCAAACGACCAAAAATAATTTATTTTTTGGTTGACAGAATATTTTTTCAATGTTAAATTAATAAACAATTAAATAATTAATACATCTTGAAAAGCAGAGTAGCTAAAATCTTGCTAATAAAGAGAGCTGACGTTTGGTGAGAGTCAGTTAGCAAAATTTAGTGAACATGGGCTTGAAATGATGACTGCTGGTGATATTTAGCTAGTGGCGGAATTGCATCCGTTATAATTGCAAGCTATTGTTAGATAGCTGTTGAGGTTTATTACGTGAGTAATAGACAAATTAAAGGTGGTAACGCGAAGCACTCGTCCTTATTTGAGGAAGAGTGCTTTTTTATTGAAAAATTGGGAGGTTTTTCTGATGACAAAAAAGAGTCGCAATATAATTATTGGAGTGATTGCAGCAATTATAATTGTTGCTGTCGGCTGGTTTAGTTTTGGTAAAAAAAGTGGTGACCAAAAGAGTAATCACGTAGTTACTGTAGGTATAGTTAGTGAAACAAAACCAAAACAAATTATTTGGAACAAAGCTGCAAAATTAGCTAAAGAAAAATATGGAGTAACAATCAAGATAAAAAACTTTACTGATTATAATCAGCCTAACAAGGCAGTTAAAAGTGGCGATATCGACCTTAATTCATTTCAACACTATGCATTTTTGAAAGCGTGGAACAAAGCAAATCACGGTGGTGTAGTTGCAATTGGTCGAACTGAAATTAACCCTATTAGACTATATTCTAAGAAGTACCACAAATTGAGTGAAATTCCTAATGGAGCAACTATAGCTGTGCCAAATGATGCAAGTAATGAATCTCGTGCACTCTTTGTTCTCAAAAATGCTGGTCTGATTAAGTTACGTAAAGGAAAAATTTTAGTTTCCGCTGCTGACGTAATTAAAACTTCTAAAAATATTAAAGTTAAAGAAGTTAGTGCCGATCAATGTGGTCGAGTAATTAATTCAGTTGATGCCGCTGTTGTTAATAATGACTTTGCAGGTCCTGCTGGTCTAGGTAAGAAACAGACAATTTTTGTTGAACCTGTTAACAAGGATTCTCTGCAATGGGTAAACATCATTTGTGCAAAGAAAGGCCAGGAAAAGAATAAGGATTACCAGGCAGTTGTAAAGGCATATCAAACAGCTGAAACTAAGCGTCTAGACAAAAAGTTTTATGGTGATATGAGTAAACCTGCTTGGGACGTTAAGTTTTAATGATCGGAGAAGATTGTAAATGGGTATTATTGATTTAGATCACGTTAGTGTGGATTTCCCTAGTAAAGAAGGCAAAATTGTTCAGGCTGTTCATAATGTTAGCTTAACAGTTGAAAAGGGTGATATCTATGGCATTGTAGGCTTTTCCGGTGCAGGTAAGTCTACACTGGTTAGAACAGTCAATCTTTTACAAAAACCAACTGCAGGCAATATTAAGGTTAATGGTACTGACTTTGTCAAAGATGGTAAACAAGTAATTGCTAATAAGGATTTACAACTAGCTCGCAGAAAAATCGGCATGATTTTTCAAAATTTCAACCTATTAAATGAAATTAGCGTAGTTGACAACGTGTCTTTTGCCCTGAAGCATTCCGGATTAAAAGAAAAAGAAATTAAAGAAAAGTCATTAAAATTGTTAGACCTGGTAGATTTAAAAGATAAAGCTAACTTTTACCCAGCTCAACTTTCAGGAGGTCAGCAACAAAGAGTTGCGATTGCCAGGGCTTTAGCAAATGAACCAGATATTTTGATTTCTGATGAAGCTACGAGTGCGCTTGACCCTCAAAATACATTGCAAATTTTAACTTTATTAAAGAAGCTACAAAAAGATCTCAACCTAACTATCGTACTGATCACTCATGAAATGGCTGCAGTCAAAAAAATCTGTAATAAAGTTGCGTTGATGCAATCTGGTCAGGTGATCGAAAATGGCAATCTCCGCGAAGTAGTCTTGCATCCGAAAAAAGATTTGACTAAGAGTTTTGTTGGTGGTTCGTTGGAAGTTATTAATACTCTGAGGTCTCTTAAAATCAACAAATTAGATGACGATAATGAAGCTATTTATCAACTTGTTTATAGTATGGCTAACGTTACTAAAACTATCATTATTGATTTATACCGTAAAGTTGGGGTTGAAGCTAGTATGCTATATGGTAACGTAGAACTGCTTGATGATGAGCCAATCGGAACTCTGCTTGTTCAAGTTAAAGGTGATAAGACTAAACAGCAAGAAACAGTAGATTATTTAAAAAAAGAAAAAGTCGCTGTTACTCGTTTGAACGAAAAGGGGGATCTTTATGAGTAGTTGGTTTAGCAGAGTTTTTCCCAATGTTGTGCAACTGGGCTGGCTAGGTGATACTGGTTGGGGAACCAGCATTTTTCAAACATTATATATGACTTTTTGGTCTGGAATATTTGGGGGAATTTTAGGTTTAATATTCGGTGTAATTTTAGTTCTGACCAAAAGTGATGGAATTAGGCCTAATAAATTCTGGTTCAATGTTTGCGATAAAATTGTCTCAATTTTTCGTGCTATTCCGTTTATAATCTTACTAGCATTTATAGCACCCGTTACTCAAAAAATTGTCGGAACTCAGATTGGTATAAAAGCGGCTCTGGTTCCATTAACATTGGGCGTTTTTCCTTTTTATGCCCGTCAAGTTCAAGTGGCTTTAGAAAGCGTTGATCATGGTAAAATTGAAGCAGCACAGAGCTTGGGCGCTACGATTTGGGATATTATTTTTAGTGTTTATTTAAATGAAGCGAGATCAGAACTTGCTCGTGTTTCTACCGTTACAATTATTAGTTTAATTGGTTTGACAGCAATGGCTGGAGCCATTGGTGCAGGTGGCTTGGGTAATACAGCAATTTCATATGGATATAATCGCTTTAACAACGATGTAACACTCGTTGCAACGGTACTAGTTATCATTTTGATATTTATCGTTCAAGTGATCGGTGACTTTTTCGCTAAGCAATTAAATCATCAAAGTCGCTAATAAATAAAAAAATAAAAACAACGAGGCGAACTCGTTGTTTTTTTCGTACTTAACTATAGAACTATTTAACTGCGTCTTTCAAAGCTTTACCAGGTTTAAACGCAGGAACCTTAGTTGCAGGAATGGTTAAAGTTTCGCCAGTTTGTGGGTTTCTACCTTTTCTAGCTGCACGATTACGTACTTCAAAAGAACCAAAACCTATAATTTGTACTTTTTCACCTTTAGCCAAGTTATCCTTGATTGATCCGATTAAAGCATCGATGACTTTTTCAGCCACGTTTTGCTTAAGTTCTGCTTTTGCTGCAACCTCTTTTGTAAGTTCAGATTTGTTAATTGAAGCCATAATTCTTCTCTTTTCTATAAAAATTATACATATTCAATGCTGTTAAATAGTTCGTATTTTTTCTATACTAATCCACCTAAAGCATTGTGTCGCTTGATATCCGGCAACTTTTATTATTTTAGCACAGATAATGCTACCTTCAATAGTAAAAAGCTAAATGTTAACTTAATTTTTGCTGTTCTAACAAGCGGTTGACCATTTGCAGATAGTTCAAATAGAGAGGCTTGAAGCGAGAATGTTTTTCTTTTTGCCAAGGCTTGGGTTTACCACAAAAATGTAGAATTGAAGTATTTTTCATGACCCATTCTGTGTTAATTTCACCAGTACTTCTGGTCAAGTAAACTGAAAAAGCTCTTGCATCATAGTTCCAACGTGTTTCAGGAATTTTGAGTATCTCCTCGCCATATAAGTAGTTTAGAATATCTTGATCAGGCAAAATCAAAGTATCATGATGTTGTTCAATTGCCTGAGTAATATCTTCAATTTTGATCTTTTTTCTCATTTGGTCCAAATCCATTAGCATTATTCCAGAGTTAAAGTATCCAGTTGAGGTCCCAAGTCTGATATTATTGATTGAACTCATAATATCTGTTAGACCCTCGTGAACCGAGGCAGCAAACATTTTACCTTTAAGATCTAATTGCCATAATGGCACTACTGAGTTTATAACTAATATGTCTGGATCGAGGTAAATAATTCTATGTAAGTCTGAAGGTAAAATTCTGCTTGAAAGTAGTCTAAAGTACATTTCCTTGGGGTAATCATGCAAATTTAACAATGAATTCGGGAATTTGATCTTTTTATTCATAGTTAAGGTTGATACTTTAATTCTGATTTTTGTGCCAAACTTTTTAAGTTTATTTAGAGCATGTTGATCAATATTGTCATAAATTAACCATACGTGGAACTCCTCAGTCATATTGTTCAGTCTGAGGGAATACATCATCACTTCAAGTGGCTTGATGTAGTTTTGATCAATAGTAACCAATATTTCGATCGGTTCTTTTAGAGGATTATTCATAAAGTCTTCCTTTACCAGTTTCTTGTTTATTTTCACTATTTATTAGTATAAAGCAAAACATGTTAAGATACCTCATAATATAAGTTGTAAAAATAACTTAGTGTGAAAACCTCATAACAATATTACTTCTCTTAGATTTTGCAAAAGAAATTATTTATTCAAAGTAGTAGAATGTATATAAATAAAGTTTTAACAAAGAGGTGTTAACATGAAGAAAAAATTATTGCTAAGTTTAACTGGAATTACTGCTTTAGTATTAGGACTATCCGTCAGTAAACCAGTCGTAGCTGCAACTTCGTCAATTCAAGGACAAAATCCTTCTACAACTAAAGAAACAAATACTGCAAATCAAAGTGACAGTAATAAGGAGCAAACTAGCTCAAACGATACATCTGCAGCTGGTAGTTCCTTCAAAAATACTAATAATTTAAGTAAAGTTTTAAAGTATTTGCAAAAAAGCGTCATATTAAAAAAGCCAGCATATATTTATGATAATAAAGGCAAAAAGATAAAAAATAAAAAACTGAAAAAAGGAACAATTGTATATGTTTCTGGCCTTAATACTGCTAAAAGACGCAGCTTTTTACAAATAAGTACTAAAGGTAAGAAAAAACAATATATTAAACCAGGAAATGTTAAGATCCTTAAAATTAAAGTTTATAAAGTTAAGACAAACGCCAAAGTTTACGACAAAAAGGGTAGACTAGTGGTCAAAGGAAATAAATATGCGTTTGTTAAAAAAGGAGTAAAGATTCCCGTCTATTACCTGAAGAAAATTAACGGACAAAAATTTGCTGGAATTTCTAAAACTCAATTTCTAAGATGGTCTGATTTAGTTCATTAAACTAAGTAAAAATTGCTTTATAATAGTGGTAGTCAGAGAATTGATAGTAAGAGGTACTAAAAAATGACTGATGCAGTTTTAAAAAGAGTAGCTATTAGGAAATATACGGCTGAAAAAGTCTCTGAAGAAGACATAAAAACATTAATTGCAGCGTTTCAAGCTTCTCCTTGTGGTATGCACCAAGCTGATGTAATGCAGATGACAGTGGTGGAAGATGAGAACTTATTATCTGAAGTAGAACAAGTGACAGACAATGCCTGTTACAATGCACCTTTATTGTTTATTATTAATGTTAAAAAAGGTAATGAATTTGGTGAAAGAGACGCTTCAGTTGCAGCAGAAAATTTGATGGTAGAGGCAGCAGAACTCAATTTGGGTTCGGTTTATCTAATGAACGCAGCTAGTGTGCTTAATTCTGCTGAAGATTTAGAAAAGAAATTGGAAGTTCCTGAGAATTTTGAGACCAGTGTCATTGTAGCCTGTGGCCATGCTGCAGAGCAGCCAAATGATGACAGATCAAATAGATATAAAGTTATTAGAAAATAACTGCTTTGAAGACTTAATATTAAAAGCTGTAGTCCAAATTTTAAATAATGTGGCTGCAGTTTTTTTGACAAAAATTAAATTTATTAAAGCCAGAATGGTTTATGGCTATCTTACTTGATATAATAAATTATGTAAGCGTTACATTTTTTTACTTAAGGAGCAAGTATCATGAAAAAGATTATTAATGATCCAGCAAATGTTGTACCAGAAATGGTTGAAGGAATGGTCAGATCATATCCCCAATATATTGTCAGGGTTAAGGATACTGAAGCTGTTATGAGAGCAGATAAAGATTCTATGGCGGGCAAAGTCGGGATTGTAAGTGGGGGAGGTTCAGGACATGAACCTACTCACGCTGGCTTTGTGGGCAAGGGAATACTAAGTGCAGCTGTTTGCGGACAAGTATTTACTTCCCCAACTCCAGATCAAATATATGAGGCCATTAAAGCTGTTAATCAAGGTCAGGGAGTTTTTTTAGTTATTAAAAATTATTCAGGCGATGTGATGAATTTTGATATGGCAAAAGATATGGCTGATATGGACGACATTAAGGTCAAGTCAATTGTGGTAGATGATGATATTGCCGTTGAAAATAGTACATTTACACAAGGAAGACGGGGAGTAGCAGGAACATTGTTTATGCACAAGATTTTAGGGGCAATGGCTCAAAATGGTGCCAGTCTAGACGAAATTGATGCAACAGCGAAAAAGGTATTGCCTAATATTAAAACAATTGCGGTTGCTTTGTCTGCTGCTACCAACCCTGAAACAGGCAAACCCGGTTTTGTTCTCAAAGATAATGAAATCGAATATGGAGTTGGTATCCACTCAGAGCCTGGATACCGGCGTGAACAGATTAAACCTGCTAAAGATTTAGTAACTGAGTTAGTGGGTAAATTAAATGATGAAATGCATTTAGATCAAGATAAGAAATATGCCGTTCTGGTAAATGGTATGGGCGCCACACCATTAATGGAACAATATATTTTTAGTAATGATTTGCTAAATAAACTAGCTGAGTTCAATGTCAAACCAGCTTTCATGAAAGTAGGTAATTACATGACCTCACTTGATATGGCTGGTATTTCACTCACAATATTTGAATTAGCAGATGATAAGTGGCTTGAGTATCTTAATCAGCCAGTTGAAACAATTGCTTGGTAAAGGAGAAATTAATATGAGCTTAACAGTTAAAAATGTGATTGAATGGATGAATAACTTTTCTTCCAAAATTGAGCAAAATAAGCAATTTTTAAGTGATCTGGATACTGCGATTGGTGATGGTGACCATGGCTTTAATATGAGCCGTGGTATGACTGCGGTTAGTCAAAAATTGAGTACCGAGCCTAAAACGATTACTGATGCTTTTAAGCAAATCGCTATGACTCTCATTTCTACAGTTGGTGGTGCTTCAGGTCCACTTTATGGAACTGCCTTCTTAGAAATGGCAAAGAAGAGCAGCACAAGTTCAGATATAGGAGATTTACTTGATGCTGCGTTAACAGGTATTAAAAAGCGTGGCGGTGCTGAGCCCGGAGATAAAACCATGGTTGATGTATGGACTGTATTAGTGTCAGAGGTTAAAACTAATACATTAACTCAAGAAAAAATTGATTCAGCTGTAGCGGCGACCAAAGATTTAGTTGCTAAGAAAGGTCGTGCCTCTTATTTAGGCGAAAGATCAAAAGGCCATGTGGATCCCGGCTCACAATCTAGTGGATACCTTTTTAAAGCGTTACTTGAAACAGAAGGTATCTTATGAGTTTAGGTATTACTTTAGTCTCTCATGTTCAAGAGATCATTACCGGTTTGTCTGCGCTCTTGGAACAGGTCGCAAAAGACGTGTCGATCACTACTGCTGGTGGAACTAACGACGAAGATATTGGAACCTGTATGGACAAAATTTTGCAGGCTTTTTCTGAAAATAAAGCTGATGAAATATTAGCATTTTATGATTTGGGCAGTGCTAAAATGAATCTTGAATTGGCGACAGAAATGACTTCTAAAAAAATTCATTTATATGATGTTGCCTTTATTGAAGGAGCATATACTGCTGCCACCTTAATTGAGGCAGGGGTTAAGTTAACCGAAATTGAAGGACAGCTTGAGCCATTAACATTAAAGAAGTAGGATAAATATCAGTTTTATATTGGAAAAATAACGCTAGACGTATCTTAACTTGATTTTAAACGAAAAATTCAGAAATTCTTTTAAATCTTAGATTATAAAATAACAACAAAAAAAGATTTTTAGAAAAATATTTTTATTTAAAGAAAGGGTTTACATAAGTAGAACTTTATAATATATTGAATCTGGGAGTAATTTACTACTTAACATTATTTTGGGTTTCAAAAGGAAGCCCAATAATCGAAGTAGGAGATTAAAAATGAATAATAGCTTAACAATGCAAGTAGTGGGAGAGTTCCTTGGAACTATTATCTTGGTGTTGCTTGGGGATGGCGTTTGTGCCGGTGTCAATTTGAATAAGTCGAAGTCAAAAGGCAGTGGCTGGATCGTTATTTCTTTTGGTTGGGGCTTTGCCGTGACATTTGGTGTATTTTGTGTTAGCTGGCTTTGTCCGGGTCACTTTAATCCTGCAGTGTCACTAGGTATGGCAATTGCCAATAAGTTGCCATGGTCTTCTGTTTTGCCATATATGCTGGCCCAAACAGCTGGAGGCTTTATCGGTGGTATCTTAGTATGGCTAACCTATTTTCCTCACTGGCAAGAAACAACTGATCAAGATGGAATTTTAGGATCGTTTGCTACGACACCAGCTATAAGAAATTACGGTTGGAATTTCTTTACTGAGACGATTGCTACATTTGTTTTGGTATTTGGCTTGTTGGGATTGACTAATACAAAATTAGCTCCAGGATTTAATCCATTGTTAGCTGGATTTTTGATTACAGCGATTTGTTTGTCTTTAGGAGGACCGACCGGAATCGCGATTAATCCAGCCCGTGACTTGGGACCAAGACTGGCTCACCAATTTATGCCGATTGCCAACAAAGGTGGTTCAGATTGGGCTTATAGCTGGGTTCCGATCTTTGGCCCACTTTTAGGCGGAGTAATTGCTGCATTATTGTTCAAAGTTATTGTATAAAAAAAGCATAAGCTTTTAATAACACCTTCAAATTTCTAAAATTTGGAGGTGTTTTTTGTATCTAATCCGTTTTTCCTATTTGGTCTGATTTTACTGAAAAATAAATCTTTAAGTTTTTTAAAAATTTAAATTTAATTCTTGGACTAAGGCTATATTAGTCAATTAGAATATTCGAGTTGAGATATTTTAAAGATCCGATTGATAAAAAAGACCCTCCTCATAGTAAAAGTAGGAAAGGGTCACTAATTAAAAATTTATCGGTTGCATTTGCTTTAATTGACGTATTTAAATCACTTTGATATTTGAGTTTTTGATCTATCGGTAGTCATCAGGCTTAAAATGACGCAAAATGTTGATTCCCTTTTGCTGGTATTTATTGGGAATAAAACTTTTTCTCATTGCGATTTGCATGTAGGCCCAAAGCCTTTGACCTGGTTTTAAATGAATAACATGAATACCTGAAACATCTTTGAGACTGCTCTCCATTGCCAGAGCAATCCCCACATTACGTTTTACTAAATCAATTAGGAGCTTCATTGTTGTTGCAGTATAAGCAATTTGGGGTGTGAAATCACCTAAATTTGCCACTTGCTCTAAACATTCCCGGGTCAGATACCCCCTTTTACGAGCAATAAATTTACGGTTGCGTAAATCAGCTGCACTTACTTCATGAACATCATGCCATTTATCAGTTTTACTAGTAATAGCTACTAATTCAGTTCTCTGCAAATTATGAATATAATATTCTGGATCGTTAATTGGAACCATCCAGGAATAAATAGCTACATCAACTCTGCCGTTTGTTAAGTCGGAAAAAGCATTAGCTGAACGTTCAATTTTGGAATCAATTAAATTTGCAATCCCCGCTTCATAAAACTGTTGAATAATATCGGCAATATACAAGCTTCCGGCTTCGCCAGAAAATGCCAAACGGATTTTTTTATCACTGGCGTGCATAACATCATAATTAATACTAGCAATGTCCTGTAACAAAATTTTTGCTTTGCGATATAGTAACTCACCTGCATCAGTTAATGAGATCTTACTCTTACGATTTTTTTGCAAAATTAAAGGATCTTTGAATTTATCCGCTAAACGTTTAATGGCCATTGAGATGGTAGGCTGCGTTACGTCAAAAAAGTTAGCAGTTATAGTATAATTGCCAGTTTCAACTAGTTTACAAAAATATAAGAGATCTTTTTCATTCATTTTAACTTCCTATATAAATATATCTTTTTTAATTATATTAAATTCAACTATAATATACAAGAATGAGTTGCAATATAAAGCATTTTTGAGTCTAAAATATAGTATTAAATTTAAAATCGGTGAAATTTTATTAAAAGACGTTTCTAACTTGCATATAAAAACAAAGTGGCAATAAAAATTAGATTTCAAGTTAACTTTCTAAAATTTTAATGCTCACTTACTAAACATTTTTTTGTTCTGTTGAGCTTAATCTTGTAACGTTATTTAAAGTAATTTGTTATAAAAAAATAGTTTATCACCAACAATTTTCACTAGAACAGGTTATATTCTACTTTAAAATTGTTTTAGGCGCTTGTTTTTTGCTGCTTTAGTTTAGTATTATTAAAACTATATTGAATTAAAAAAGGCGGTTTAAATGAATAATTGGGCTGTAATATCAACTTGGAGTATGTCGTATGACGGATTGGTAAAAGCGGCAGAACTGTTGAAAAACGATGCAAGTGCTGGGGATGCTGTTGAAAATTTGATAAAAAAAGTTGAATCATATCCCCTTTATAAATCCGTAGGATATGGTGGACTTCCTAACGAAGATGGTGTTGTCCAAATGGATGCTGCATTCATGGACGGTGACACCTTGGCACAAGGTTCTGTAGCTGCGATTGAGAATGTAAAACATGCTGTTTCAGTTGCTCGAAGACTAAGCTTAAATAAGACTAACAGCTTTTTAGTCGGAGAAGGAGCGACTAAATACGCAATGCAAAATGGCTTTGAAATGACCAATATGTTGACTGAAAGAGCCAAAACTATCTGGCAGAACAAAGTAAAACAGCAACTTCAATCAGGCCTGCATCCTTATGATGGTCATGATACTGTAGGAGCATTAACTCTTGATCAAAATAGTTCGCTGGCAGCTGCTACATCAACTTCAGGATTATTTATGAAGAAAAATGGTAGAATTGGCGATTCACCATTATCTGGATCTGGATTTTATGCAGATAGTCACATTGGAGCTGTTGCTGCAACTGGACTAGGAGAAGACATCATGAAAGGCTGCCTTTCATATGAAATTGTCCGTAAAATGGCAGAAGGAAAGTCTCCCCAGGAAGCCTGTGATGCTACAGTTTACTCATTTTGCAATGATTTAAAAAAGCGTTATAGTCAGGTAGGGGAAATTTCCCTCATTGCTTTGAATAAAAAAGGCGAGTGGGGCGTAGCGACCAATGTTGAGTTTCCTTTTTGTATTGCTGATAAAAAGCGAAAACCTCAGATATTAATGGCAAATCCCAACCTTCACAATAAAACCAAAATTGAACCAATTTCTCAAACCTGGTTAGATGACTATCAAAAGAAAATTAATGCTCCTGTAAAGTAATCATTGCTAAGAAGAAAGTGAAGTTAAATGTTAAAAGAAGCATGTGTAGAAAATTTTGCTAAAGTTCCTTATGTAATTAATAAAGGTGCTGACAGAATTGAACTAAATAATAATTTAGCATTAGGTGGCACCACGCCTTCTTATGGGGTAATCGAAAAAGCAGTTACTTATGCCTCTAATTTTCAAATACCTGTTATTGTGATGATTAGGCCAAGGGGTGGAAATTTTTGTTACAGTGAAAGTGAAATAGAAATTATGGCCAGTGATTTAGAAATAGCAGCTAAATTAGGTGCTCAAGGAGTTGCCTTTGGCTGTTTAACCGCTCAAAATCATTTGGATAAAGCAAAAATGGAGCGTCTTATTTCACTAGCCAGATCTTTAAATATTGATGTTGTCATGCACATGGCTTATGACGCAATACCTTTAACTGAGCAAGAAGAAGAACTAAACTGGTTAGTGAGTAAAGGTATCAAGAGAATTTTGACACATGGTGGTGATTTATCAACTCCTATTTTAAAAACTGTTTCTCATTTAAAAGAAATTATTAACTGGGCAAACGGCAAGATAGAAATATTACCAGGTGGCGGCATTACCGCCAAAAATAGAAGTCTAATTGCTGAAAGATTGCATGTAGACCAGTTACATGGTACAAAAATTGTGGAATGAAATTAATTTTGTTTTTAACACAGGTAAAAATTTGATTACTGAAAAATAATTGCACATCAAAATATACAGCCATTGAAAGCAATAAAGCATTAGTTTTATTTGTTTACAGAAGCTAAAATAAAAGCATTAGGTATTGACTTAATCATTTCACTAAAAATTTAGTTGACAGGAAATAAGTCATTGATTAAAATATCTTTAATATTGATAAAGCGATGAAAAGATAAGTAAGTTTGCAAGTAACGTTTTAGAGAGTCCTGTTGCTGAAAAGGGACCGTGATGGTAAGCTGAAAGTAACTTTGAGCTATATGGTGAATGTTAGTAGCTATTATTGGGTACACCCATTAACGTGTTAGCGTATCGCAGTATGCCGTACGTGAAGTGACTGTGTATTTTATCGTCTTTTAGTGATAATTATTGCAGTAATTTAGGTGGTACCGTGCTTAAGCACCCTTGATTTTCAAATCAAGGGTGCTTTTTTATTTTCTAAATAAAATTTATCAAGGCCCTTTATCTATATTAAGCGTTTATATTTATCAGGAGGAACTGTAATGGAAGAAATTGAAAGAGATGTTAATACCAAGCCTTTATCTTGGAAACAATATTTAGTAGTTGCATCATTGCTATTCGGTCTATTTTTTGGTGCAGGTAATCTGATTTTCCCAATTCATTTAGGCCAGCTTTCAGGAGCAAATTGGGGAATGGCCACTTTTGGCTTTTTAGTAACGGCTGTGCTTTTGCCACTATTAGCTGTTTTAGCTATTAGTGCCAGTCATGCTAAGGGGGTTTATGATATTGGTAAACCTTTGGGAAATAGTTTTGCTCTTGCGTTTATGGTTTTAATCCACTTGACACTAGGACCATTATTTGCCACACCACGGACCGCGAGTATTTCCTTTTCAGTTGGCTTGCAACCGGTATTGCCGAAATCGGCAACTAAGCCAGCACTTTTAATATTCTCGGCAATATTTTTCATTTTGGCTTTTATTATTTCTTATAAGCAATCTACGATTTTGACTAGTATTGGTAAAATTTTAAATCCTTTGTTTTTATTACTGTTATTTTCAGTTTTTTTATTAGCTGCAATTTCACCAATGGGTGCTGCCAGAAATCAAAATGTTACCGCGGCTTATCAAAGTGCGCCTTTCTTTAATGGCTTTTTAGAAGGATATAACACTATGGATGCACTGGCTGGTTTGGCTTTCGGCTATACAATAGTTTCAGCCGTAAGACAACTTGGTAAAACTTCTGCGAAAAGTAACGCAAAAGTGACTGCCAGAGCTGGTGTGATTGCTACAGGTGCAATTGGCATCATTTACGTTGGTTTAATTTGGGTTGGAGCAACGACATTAAATCAATTTAAAATTTCTGCTGAAGGAGGAACTGTCTTTAACCAAATTGTTACATATTATCTGGGTGACTTTGGTCATGCTTTACTTGCTACGTTAGTTACATTAACCTGTTTAACTACTGCAGTCGGTTTAATTGCCGCATTCGCGCAAGACTTTCACCGCAGTTTTAGTAAAATTAGTTACCATGGTTGGCTGACAATTATGACTATTGTTTCCTTCATTACTGCTAATTTTGGTTTAGACACAATTATTTCCTGGTCAACACCAATGTTAATGTTTTTATATCCAATCGCTATGGTATTGATTATATTGTCAATTTGTGGTTCCTTATTTGACCATGATCCAGTTGTTTACTTTTGGGGTATCGCCTTTACTTTTATTCCGGCCGTTTTCGATATGATTGCGTCTTTTCCTGCGCTAGTTAGCAAACAAGCCTGGGCACTACAATTAAGAGCATTCCAATTACAATTTCTTCCTTTTGCGGACATAGGTATGGATTGGGTTATTCCAGCGGTTATCGGTTTAGCAATCGGTTTAATCATCCATTTTTATCATAAGCAAAAAAGTAATTAATTGTGTAAATATTGTTCGATTTCTCAAGCGCATCTTTTGACAACAACTGTTTATAAAAGTAGATTAAAGAAAAAGCAATCTGTTTAATATAAAAGGTAGGATTGAGTAATTTGAATAATATGAACATGAATCATAGTGAAAATATGAATCATTCAATGAACGCTGATTCTTCAATGAAAATGGGAAATCAGGACATGATGATGCATGGCGGTCATATGATGCATATGGGTAATTTGAAAAGAAAGTTTTGGCTTTCATTAATATTATCTTTGCCAATTATCTTTTTGTCGCCTGCAATGGGAGTTCATTTGCCATTTCAATTTTCATTTCCAGGTTCTGAATGGGTTGTAGCCATTTTTGCCACAATTCTTTACTTCTATGGCGGTGAGCCCTTCTTATCAGGTGCATTTTATGAAATAAAAGCAAAAAAGCCAGAAATGATGACTTTGATTTCTTTAGGGATTACTACTGCTTATATTTATAGTATTTATGCTTTCGTTGAAAACAATTTACTAAACAGCAAAGTTCATGTAATGGATTTCTTTTGGGAATTGGCAACTTTAATTTTAATTATGCTTTTAGGACATTGGATTGAAATGAAGTCCGTAATGAATGCGAATAGCTCAGTTCATGATTTGGCAAAACTTCTGCCAGATAAAGTTCACGTTCAAAATAATGGCCGAACTGAAGACGTAGCAATTAATGCTGTCCAAAAAAATGCTGTTATATTAGTCAAAGCCGGTGAAAGTATCCCACTTGATGGCGTGGTATTAAATGGTTCAAGTCAAGTAAATGAATCGCTCGTCACTGGAGAATCGAGTGCAGTTACGCGCAAAGAAAATGACAAGGTAATTGGTGGCTCAATAAATGGCTCTGGTACTTTAACTGTCAAAGTTACTAGCTCCGCAAATTCAGGCTTCTTGGCCAATGTTAATAAGTTAGTGCAATCTTCTCAAATGAATAAATCGCGGTTGCAAAACTTAGCCGATCGGGTTTCCCGCTGGTTATTTTATGCTGCTCTTATTTTTGGTATTATAGCTTTAATTGTTTGGACTAGCTTACGCGGAATTTCTGGTGGTCTTGAACGGATGGTAACTGTGTTAGTTATTGCTTGTCCTCATGCACTCGGTTTGGCTATTCCTTTAGTAAATGCTAAGAGTACCTCAATCGGTGCTAAAAATGGCTTATTGATCAGAAATCGCAACGTGATCAGCGTCAGCTCTAAAATTAATTATTTGCTTTTAGATAAAACTGGCACTCTGACGGAAGGCAAGTTTCAAGTGCGCAAATGTGACAGCTTGAATAAGTCGTACAGTGCAGATGAAGTAATTAAACTGATCGCTTCACTTGAGCAAGATTCTAATCACCCGATTGCGCAAAGCATTTTACAGTTTGCTAAGGAAAAAAATATTGAGCTCTATCCATTGTCAAATAGTAAGTCTTTGGATGGTAAAGGAGTCTCTGGAACTTTAAATGGAAAGGAATATCAACTTGTAAAAGAAAAAGCTGCTAGAAGTTTGGTGGGTCATTTCCCGGAAATTGATGCTTTAAACTACACTTCCAGCTATTTAGTTGCAGGAAATGAGCTTATAGGTTATGTAGCAGTTGGTGATGAAATAAAGAAAAATGCAGCAGCTTTAATTAAGCAAATTAAAGATCTTAACATTACACCGGTGATACTAACTGGTGATAATGAAAAAGTTGCTCAGAGTATTGCGCAGAAACTTAAAATTTCTGAGGTTCACTCAGGCTTAATGCCAGATGACAAGCAAAAAATTGTCGCACAGCTTCAAGAAAAAGGAAACAAAGTCATGATGGTGGGAGATGGGATAAATGATGCTCCTAGCTTAGCTAAAGCTGACATTGGTGTCGCTATAGGAGCAGGAACTGATGTTGCCGTGGACTCAGCTGATGTTGTTTTAGTGAACAGTGAACCATTTGATATTATCAGTTTCCTCAACCTTGCACAGCATACTCAAAGAAAAACCATTGAAAACTTATGGTGGGGAGCAGGCTACAATATCATAGCTTTACCACTGGCAGCAGGTATACTTGCACCTTGGGAAATTTTGCTATCGCCGGCTGTTGGAGCGATTTTTATGTCATTGTCAACGGTCATCGTAGCTATTAATGCTGAAACACTAAAAATATAAAATTCTAATTAAGGCACTTAATAAGAGTGCTTTTTTGATAAAATAAAATTAATTTTAAAATTTCAAAATGATACCCCTTTTATTTTAAAATATTGAAAATAAGACTAAAAACTTGTATTATGAGTGCATGAGAATATTACTGCTTTTAATGGCTAAAATACTAACATTTGAAAAAGGAGATTTAGTATGAGTAAAGAAGAATACCGTGTTGAAAGTGATACAATTGGCCCCGTTAAAATTCCTAAAGATGCATTGTGGGGTCCTCAAACTGAAAGAAGTCGTAACAATTTTCCCAGTGGTGAATTAATGCCGCTTGCAATTATTCGTGCTTTTTTACATTTAAAAAAAGCTGCAGCTGAATCGAATGTAGAAGTTGGCGCTGAACCAGCAGAAAAAGGGCAGGCTATTGAGGAAGCAATAGATCAACTATTAAAATTAGATGATCATGAATTGCGTCAAGATTTTCCTTTACACGTATTACAAACCGGTTCTGGTACTCAGAGCAATATGAACGTTAACGAAGTAGTAGCAAATCTAGCTAACAAGATGTACCCAAATTTGGATATTTTACCCAATGATGACGTTAACAGAGGGCAATCTTCAAACGATACTTATCCAACAGCAATGAATATTGTGGCAGTTGAAGCTTTAGATAAGCTTGAACCTGCCGTGCAACATTTAATTGACGAACTCAAAATTAAGCAGACCAAATATTGGCAAACCGTCAAAGTTGGCCGTACTCACTTGCAAGATGCTACTCCGATAACTTTTGGGCAGGAGATTTCAGGTTATATTTCAGCTTTAAAACATGATTTATCTTATATCCAAGAGCTTAAGCCTACATTATATGAACTGGCAATCGGTGGTACTGCTGTTGGAACAGGCCTTAATGCTGCACCTGGAATGACTGTCAAAATTGCTGACAAACTATCTCAAGTTTACGGCCATGATTTTAAAGTTAATACCAATAAATTTTGGGGTTTAGCTCATCATTCTGGCATAGATGTTGTCCATGGTGCTTTAAAAACTTTGGCTGCCGACATGTTTAAGATAGCCCAAGATATAAGATTCTTGGCATCAGGTCCAAGGGCAGGCTATCATGAACTTAATATTCCGGCCAATGAACCGGGTTCTTCGATTATGCCTGGCAAAGTTAATCCTACACAAGCTGAGGCCGTGACTATGGCAGCTGCAAAAGTTTTTGGCAATGATACTACTATCACTTTTGCTTGTTCTCAGGGTAATTTTGAAATGAATGTTTATAAAACTGTCATGATCACAGCTTTTCTGGATTCTTGTGACATTTTAACCGGTACCATTAAAGGTTTTGCTGATAAAATGATTGCCGGCTTAACAGTAAATGCTGCAAAAATGGACAATTTACTTGAAAGTTCTTTGATGACAGTGACGGCTTTGTCACCTCATATTGGCTATCATGCAGCTGCTAAGATTGCACAGACTGCGGATAAAGAAGGAACAACGCTTAAAGAAGCAGCCCTTAAAAGTGGCAAATTAACCAAAAAGGAATATGATGAATGGATGGATTATATGGAGATGACCAATATATCTCAGACTAATCCTGAAAAATAAATCTTTTAAATTTCTGTAGAGGAGAAATCAATGGGTAAATTTGTTTTTACGCCTAATAAGGCTTCTGAAATACAAGAAAGTTACGACGCAATTATAATCGGTGCAGGTGGTGCCGGCTTAACTGCAGCGATTCAGGCTCATGAATTAGGACTGAATGTTGCTGTCTTTGAAAAGAATTCTGATTTAGGTGGGAATACAAACAGGGCTTCTTCTGGAATGAATGCTTCTGAAAGTCTTGTTCAAATAAAACAAGGAATCATAGATGATAAAGAAGATTTTTACCGTGAAACTCTCAAAGGCGGAGGAATGATGAATGACCGCGAACTTTTACGCTATTTTGTCGATCATTCTGCTCTTGCCATAGATTGGCTAAAAGATCACGGTATAGAGCTAACTAATTTAACTATTACAGGTGGGATGAGCAAAAAGAGAGCTCACCGTCCTGCTTCAATGGCACCGGTAGGCAATTATTTAGTAACTGGAGCTTTAAAGCAAATACAAAAAGATAAAATACCAGTTTTTAATAATGTAAAAGTAACTAAGCTTTTACAAGATAACAAACAGCAAGTAACTGGTGTTCAGGTTGATACTCTGAATGGACAAGTAAAAGTGAGTGCAAACGCTATTCTTTTAGCTTCTGGTGGCTTTGGTTCATCTAAAGAATTAATTAAAAAATATCGTCCTGACCTTGTAAATTATCAGACTACGAATCAGCCTGGTGCTACTGGCGATGGCTTAAAGCTTGCTAGTCAAATTGACGCTCAGTTAGAGCAAATGGACTTTATTCAAGTGCATCCAACTGCTCAAACTGATACTGACCACGTCTACTTGATAGGAGAAGGCTTAAGAGGAGAAGGAGCTATCCTCGTTAACAAATCTGGTAAAAGATTCGTCAACGAGTTAAGTACACGTAAAATTGTTTCTGACGCAATTAGCAACTTAGACGAAAACGGTGCTTTTTTGGTTTTCGATCAAGGTATTAGGAATAACTTTACTGCCGTTGAATTTTATGACCACGTAGGATTGGTTAGTCATGGGGAATCAATTTCTGATCTAGCTCAAAATATTGGTGTCACAGCTTCGAACTTGAACGAGACTATTACTAATTGGAATGAGTCAGTCAGAAATAAAACAGATAAAGAATTTGGCAGAACAACGGGAATGGAGCATAAAATTGCGCAGGGACCATTCTTTGCAATTCATATTAACCCGGCTATTCACTATACTATGGGTGGTATCCATATAAATCCCCAAACTGAAGTTTATGATACCGATGGCAATATAATTAAAGGCCTCTATGCTGCGGGAGAAGTTTCAGGCGGGTTACACGGAAATAATCGAATTGGTGGCAACTCAATTGCTGAAACAGTCATTTTTGGTAGGCAGGCAGGAATACAAATGAGCAAGTTTGTCAAAAATCAATAACTATAATCAACTAAACTAACGCTTAAAAAGTAACTGTCAGCTGGTGGCAATCTTGATAGTTTTTTCAGATTCCACGTTTTGTAAGTCGTGGTTTTGCAACTGATTTGTCTATTAAAATTATAGCTTTACATAAACAAAATTATGTTTAATAAATTTCTAGCTCTTTGTCGTTTAGCAGCGGCGAAGGGTTTTTTGTTTTTGGTTTTAAAAAAACGCTATGTCAAAAATATTAATTTTTACCTTATTAACGAACCGAATTTTAAATATGTAAGACTTTTTTTATTTTTAAAAAATAAATTATTTATTTTAAATATTGCAAATATCAGAAATACAATTTATAATGTGGATGTAAAGGATTACATTTTTAGAAAATTCGAAAGGAAATGACTTAATGAATAAGAAAGTATTATTGGTTGGAGACGGAGCTGTAGGTTCAACTTTTGCAAATGATTTGCTGCAGCATACTAGCGTTGACGAGTTAGTAATCTGTGATGTGGTCAAGAAACGTCCGGTTGGAGACTCACTGGATTTGGAAGATATACTGCCTTTTACAGGTGAGTGTAATATTCATTCTGGTGAATACTCCGATGCAAAAGACGCTGCTGTGGTTGTTATTACAGCAGGTGTTCCCCGCAAGCCAGGAGAGAGTCGGCTTGATCTTGTGAATAAAAATGTTAGCATCTTGAAAAGTATCATTCAACCAGTAGTCGAATCGGGTTTTGATGGTATTTTCCTAGTTTCTGCTAATCCAGTTGATATATTGACAACTTTAACTCAAAAACTATCTGGCTTTCCTAAAAATAAAGTAATAGGGACGGGGACTTCGCTTGACACTGCTCGTTTAAAAGTAGATTTAGCTAGGAGATTAAATGTTCCTGTAGCTGAAATTAATTCTATGGTGTTGGGCGAACATGGTGATACATCATTTGAAAACTTTGACGAGTCAACTGTTAGCGGTAAATCACTAAAAGAATTTGCTAATATTGATAATGATATTTTGAACCAAGTGGAACTGAATATTCGTCAAAAAGGTGGAAATATAATTGAAAATAAAGGTGCAACATTTTATGGCATCGCGATGATGTTAACGCAAATTGTTACTGCAATATTGACTAATCGTTCACTTGCTTTGCCTTTATCTGCACCGATTAATGGTGAGTATGGTATTAAAAGCAATCTTTATTTAGGCACTCCTGCAGTAATCGACGGATCTGGAATCAGTCAGGTAATTGAGACTGAACTTTCAGAGCCTGAAAAGGCAAAGATGGTGGACTCAGCTGCCAAAATGCAGGAAGTACTGAATAATATTGCTTTAGATTAATTAAAAAGAAGGCAAGAATAATGCAGGTTGGAAAGAGAATTTTTTTACAAAGAAAGCTTCCTCCAAAAGAAGTAATCTCTGCATATAAAAAGCTGCCATCATCAAATGTAGCTGACTGTATGAATAGGACAGGTGCAATGTCGCCCAGAATCAGACTGATGTCACACCCACATGAAGAAATGTGTGGTCCAGCTTTTACAGTCCATAACCGCCCAGGTGATAATTTAACTATTTATGCAGCCTTAAAATATTGCCAAGTAGGTGATGTGGTTGTCATTGATAATGAAGATGATAATACCAGGGCAGTCATTGGTGAAGTAATGATGACATGGCTGCGTGATCAAAGACATGTGGCTGGTGTAGTAGTTGATGGGCCAATAAGAGATATTGATAGTTTAAGCAACTGGGATTTGCCTATTTATGCTGTAAGTACCACTCCAGATGGCCCTTATAAAGAAGGGCCAGGAGAATTAAATGTACCGGTTTCTTGTGGTAACGTTAGTGTTAACCCCGGTGACGTCATTTTAGGTGACGCTGATGGTGTTATTAAAATTGCTCTGGAAGAAGCAACTGAGTTGTTGCCGGTTGTTCAGGATTTTCATGAAAAAGATGAAGTAAAAGCTGCTAGTTTTCATGATGGTTCAGGAAATATAGATTGGCTTGATGATGAATTAAAGAATAAGAATTATGAAATTATCGACGATTTTTATCGCCCGCAAAATTATAGGTAATTACTATGAAAACACTTGAAAAAGTTAATTATAAGGGCTTCGTTTTACCTTTAGTGATTGGCGTTATCCTATGGTGCATCACACCGTTAAGACCTAGCGGCTTGTCTGCTCCAGCATGGGAGATGTTTGCCATTTTTGTAGCAACTATTGTTGGCTGTATTACAAAGCCTTTGCCAATAGGTGGCACTACTTTAATTGGACTGATAGTCACAGTTTTAGTTGGTTTGGCTCCAATCAAAGATGTTGTAGATCCAAAAACTGGTAAAGTAACTTCTGGTATTCTCAGCGCCTTTAGTAATTCTGCTTCTTGGCTAATTGCTATGGCTTTTATCATGGCATATGGTATTAGCAAAACCGGTTTAGGTAATCGAATCGCGTATTGGATGATTAAAAAATTTGGTAAAAAGTCCATTGGTATTGGCTATGCTATTACCGGTTTGGAATTAGTTTTAGGAGCTTTAATACCATCAAATAGTGCACGTACAGGTGGTGTAGTTTGGCCGGTGACTGAATCAATCTCTAAAGATTATGACTCTCTTCCTAACGACCATTCAAGAAAGAAAATTGGAGCTTATCTTAGTTTTACCGCCTTCCATGCAAACATTCTGTCAACTGCTCTATTTATTACGGGTGCTGCTCCTAATATGGTGGCATCCCAAATGGCAGCACAGAAAAATTATAATATGACTTGGATCAGTTGGTTTACGGCAGCAATAGTTCCTGTTCTAGTTGCAACTATTATTATTCCAATTGTGATTTATAAGATTTTTCCTCCAGAAATTAAAGAAACTCCCAATGCTAAAAAGTGGGCCAGTGACCGTTTAGCAAAAATGGGACCAGTGACAAAACCTGAAATGATTATGTCAATAGTATTTTTGCTGGCTATAATTTTATGGGTTTTATCCGGAATCTTCAAAATACCTCAATTAGATTCTACTTTTGTAGCCTTTTTGGCTGTTGGCTTGTTGCTGCTAACAGGCGTCTTAACTATGAAAGATGCTTTAAACCAAACTGGAGCTTGGAACATTCTAATTTGGCTGTCAATTTTAATATTTATGGCAAGTAAACTTATTTCCTTTGGCTTCATTGATTGGTTCTCCAAGACTATTCAGACTGGTCTTCACGGAATAAGCTGGCAAATAGTATTAGCTGTTTTAGTGATATTGATGTTTTACACCCACTACTTCTTTGCCAGTGGTACTGCACATATGACAGCATTATACCTGCCATTCTTATCTGTTGCTGTTGCTACAGGAGCTCCATTAGGATTATCAGCTATGCTCTTGGCGTTTACCGGAGCAATTAATGCTTCAACCACTCATTATGCTAATGGACCGGCTTCTATATTAGCTACAACAGGTTACATTAAGCAGAGTGAATGGTGGAAATATAACTTTATCTTAGGAATTCTTTATTTACTGATTTTCGGTGTGATAGGTACTTTATGGATGAAAGTTATTGGAATTTGGTAAATGCTTAAGGCAAATAACTTTATAACTAATGATGGTATTCGAATATCTTATTACGATACATTAAAAAGTGGTCAACCTATTTTAGCGGTTCCTGGCATAGGTAGTTCTGCAATATTATGGCAAGAGGCTGTAAGTCTTTTTGCAGAAGATTACCGCTTTATAATAATTGATCCTCGAAATCAGGGACGTTCTCAAAGAACGTTTAAGGGGCAGCGTATTAGTCGCCATGCAGCTGATCTAGCTGAGCTCATTAGCAGATTGGATTTAAAAAATATTATTGCTGTTGGTAATTCCATGGGAGCCGCAAACATTTGGGCTTATGTTTCACTATTTGGCTCGCAAAGATTGCAGGCAATTGTTGACTTAGATCAACCTCCAAAAATGGTTCAAGACAGCACTTGGCACTATGGATTTAAAGATCTAACTTGGAAAAATTATCCGGTTTATTTAAAGGCAGATCTTGGCAACGGTATTTTTGCTCATATCAATGATGAGATGTTTAAAAAGGCTAAAATTGAAGCTCAAAAATATCCGTATAATGCCGAAGAAAATTATCTTTGTCGAATAGATCATGCTGAGCAGGATTGGCGGGACGTTTTAATTAGCTTGAAAGTTCCTATGCTAGTTTTAGCAGGACAAAATTCACCCTTTTTTGATTATCATTTTGCCTATGCTATGAGGGAATTAAATCCTAAAATTTCCACAGGAATAATAGCAAACTGTGGTCACTTAATTCAGGCGGAACAGCCTCTGAAAATGTATAAAGAAATTATGAAATTTTTGCAAGAATTTTAGCTAAAGTGAGAACCAAATAAATGGATAAAACTATAGACCTTAATTTAACTTTCCCAGACACGAAAGCAAGATGGGAAAATTTCTTAATTAATCATGGTATTAAAGATTTCAGCTCCCGCGAAGTTGACGTTCTCGATCATACTATTGGCTTAATAGATGAAGATGGCCATTTGGTTGGAACTGGTAGTATTGCTGGCAAAGTTCTGAAATACATAGCTGTGTCAAATGATGATTCTGTTCACGGGGCACGCTTTAATCAAATAGTTTCGGCTCTACAAGAATACCTTTTTGGTCAGAAAATTTATCATTCATTCGTATTTACCAAAGCCAAATATTCGTCTAGTTTCACCCATTTAGGTTTTAATGAATTGGCTCATACTGATACTGCGGCTTTTTTAGAAAGTGGAACACCAAGTACTCAAGACTTTTTAGCCAAAATACCTAGAATTAAAAACCTAAATCAAAAAAAAGTTGCAGCAATTGTTATGAATGCTAATCCCTTTACTTTGGGCCACCAAAAGTTAGTAAAACTGGCAAGTAGTGAAAATGATTTGGTTTATGTTTTTGTAGTGGCTACAGATGCTTCTCTATTTAAAACATCTGAAAGAATGGATTTGGTAAAAAAAGGAACTGCCAACTTTAAAAACGTGGAGGTAGTTAGTGGTGGAGATTACCTGGTTTCACGCTCGACATTTCCGGCTTATTTTTTAAAGTCACCTGATGAACTAATTACAACGCAAACCGAGATTGATGCTTTAATTTTTAAAAATATTATTGCACCAAAATTGACAATTAAGAAACGATATCTAGGTACTGAGCCATTTTCAAGGACAACTAATTTCTATAATCAAAGTTTAGAAAAAATACTTAGTCCTAGTATTGCCGTTAAAATCGTGCAACGTTTCCGTGACAACGAAAAAATAATTACGGCAACTAGTGTGCGCCAATTGATCAAAAATAGTGATTTAAAAGATATTTCCACTCTAGTTCCACCAACTACAATGAATTTTATAAATGAAAATTATCAAATTTTACAAGAAAGAATCAAGAAAGGAATGAACATTGATGGAAATTAAAACTGTTGGAGTAGCAGGAACATTAGAATCTTCAGATATTCAGATAATGATCTCTGCTGGTCAAAATGGGATTGAAGTTGATCTGGATTCAGAGGTAGCTAAATCATACGGTGATCAAATTAAAAAGGTAATAACAGAAACACTTAATAAATTTGGTATTACTAACGCAAAAGTTAAGGCTACTGACAAAGGAGCTCTTGACTGCGTGATTGCTGCAAGAACATTAGCAGCTGCTCAAAGAGCAACTGAAACTAATGACGAACCAAGATTGGAGGTATTGCAATAAATGACTTATGTTAAAAATCGTTTGCGTCGAACAATGATGTTTGTACCAGGTAATAATCCTGCAATGGTTAAAGACGCTGGCATTTATGGAGCGGACTCTATTATGCTGGATTTAGAAGATGCAGTTTCGTTAACTGAAAAAGACGCAGCCAGAATGTTAGTATTTAATGCTATTAAAACAGTTGATTTTGGTGGTGCTGAAATAGTTGTTAGAATTAATGGTCAAGACACACCTTTTTATGACGAGGATGTCAAAGCCATGGTTCGCGCTGGAGTAGATGTTATTCGTCTTCCTAAAACTGAATCGGCCGCTATGATTAAAAAATTAGTGGCGGATATGGAAAATGCTGAAGAACAGTATGGCGTTGAAAAGGGCTCAATTGGTGTTATGGCAGCGATTGAGAGTGCAAAAGGTGTTCTCAATGCTCCTGAAATTGCAACTGCAACCCCATTAATGATGGGCTTAGCTGTTTCAGGTGAAGACTATACTGCTGATATGCACACACACCGTTATCCGGATGGACGAGAACTTGAATTTGCCCGCAACTTGGTTTTGCAAGCTGCCAGAGCAGCCGATGTTTATGCCTTTGACACTGTATTTTCTAATATGAATGATACAGAAGGATTTTACCGCGAAACAAAATACATCTATGAACTAGGTTATGATGGTAAGTCTTTAGTTAATCCAAGACAAATACCTATGGTTAACAAGGTATTTAACCCTACTAAGGAAGAAATTGAAAATGCTCTTTCTGTCCAAAATGCTATTCAAGAAGCAAAGGCAAAAGGCTCAGGCGTTATTTCAATGAACGGTAAAATGGTCGACAAACCAGTTGTTGAGAAGGCTAATCGTGTTATTGAAACTGCTAAAGCATCGAATTTAATTGATGAGGAGGGTAATTACATTGGAGAATAAAGTAAAACGCAATTTGCCAGATGATTTAATGACTAAGATGAATCTTAAACCGTTTGAATCTGTGGAAATAGGTAACCCTGAAGTAAAGAGAGTGGCTCCTAAAGTGCAAGTTACCACGGGCGAATCAAAAGTGGTAGATTCTTTAGAAGATGTAATTAAGAAGACTCTAAAAGACGGTATGACTATTTCTTTCCACCATCATTTTAGAAATGGTGATTTTGCTTTTAATAAAGTAATGAATTTAATTATTAAAATGGGTTATCAAAACTTGACATTGGCTCCATCTTCCTTAACTGGTGTTATGAATGACACGGTAATTGAAGCAATAAAAAAGGGCGTTATCACAAATATCACCTCATCTGGAATGAGAGGTAGTTTAGGTGATTTTGTTTCCCACGGTGGCTTGAAAAATCCAGTAGTTTTCCGTTCTCATGGCAATAGGGCCCGTTCTATTGAAGAAGGGGAAATCAAAATTGACGTGGCATTTTTAGGAGTTCCAAATGCTGATCCTGCCGGTAACGCCAATGGTCAAGAAGGGGATGCAGTTTTTGGATCCTTGGGCTATGCTTTGATTGATGCGCAATTTGCGGATAAAGTGGTTTTACTCACAGATAATATTGTTGATTATCCAAATACACCTGCCTCAATTAAACAAACTCAAGTCGATTATGTTGTGAAGGTTGATCAAATTGGTGATGCTGATAAGATTGGTTCAGGAGCAACTCGTTTCACTAAAGATCCTAAAGAACTGAAAATTGCACAAACTGTTAATCAGGTGATTACAAATTCACCATATTATAAACAAGGATTTTCATTCCAGACTGGATCTGGTGGAGCTGCATTGGCAGTGACCAGATACTTAAGAGAATCTATGCTAAAGGATGGGATTAAGGCATCATTCGCGCTCGGCGGTATCACTAAGCCTACGACTGATCTCCTTGAGGAAGGCCTGGTCAAGAAAATTATGGATGTTCAGGACTTTGACAAGGGTGCTGCAGCTTCAATGGCCCAGAATAAAAACCAACAGGAAATTGATGCTTCCTGGTACGCTGATCCTCATAATAAGGGAGCTGTAGTAAATAACTTAGATGTGGCCATTCTCTCAGCTTTGCAAATCGATACTAATTTTAACGTTAACGTAATGACAGGTTCCGATGGTGTTATTCGTGGTGCCATAGGTGGTCACCAGGATGCGGCTGCAGCGAAAATGACTATTATCACTGCTCCGTTAGTACGTGGCCGCAACGCTACAGTAGTTCCAGAAGTAGAAACAGTCGTTACACCAGGAGATTCAATTGATGTTTTAGTGACCGAAAGAGGAGTTGCGATTAATCCCCGCCGTAAAGACTTAATAGCTGCTTTTGCTAAAGTTCCCGAGCTCAATATTGTTGACATCAAAGAACTGCAAGAAATGGCGCAAAAACAGGTTGGAACTCCAAAGCCTATAGAATATACTGATCGTGTTGTTGCCTTAGTTCAGTATCGAGATGGCACTATTATTGATACAATTAAGCAAGTAAAAGATTAACTAATTATTTTGATAAAGTGTGAGAATGAGGGTAAGACTTGTTCTCACGCTTTTTAGTTATAATATAAAAATAGAAAGAAGATGAAAAAATGGTAAAAACAATATTTACTGAAGGGGAACCACAGAGTATTACAGAGGTATTAGCAAATAAAGATGAAAGGGTACAGTTGCAACAAACAATTTTTCAGAAGTTTCCTGAATGTACACTTCTGGATGTTAAACTAAACATTCCCGGTCCTATTAAAAACAATCGCTATTTAAAAGAAATTTTTGCTTCAGGTATTCTGAATTTGACAGAAATTTTGCAAAATGGCCAATTACCTTTTACTTTATATGAACATTGGGAAAGAGCAGCAGGTTCAGAAAACTTTTATCTCGTTAATGCTAATTATCGTTCAGTTAAAAAAAGGGCAGTTGAATTTGAAAATAAGCAAAAAATTAATCGACTATTTGATGCCGATGTCTTAATTAGAAAACAAAAACAGGCAATATCCCGCAAAGATTTGGACTTGCCTGTGCGTAAATGCTTTCTATGTTCCAAACCAGCTAAAGAATGCGCCCGTTCAAGAACACACTCAGTTGCAGATCTGCAAAATTATATTACTAGCCTATATAATGAAGAATTCTGTAAAAAATCTGCAAATTAAAGTGCCTCATTTTTGCGTAAAACTCTTTCAGCTATACCCGAAGTGGTTATTAAATGCGTTATAATGCCAGATCTGAGAGCCCCCAAAAGCGCATCTTCTTTAAACCGGTTTTTAACAATTATAAACCGATCAGGAACTGCTAAAATGTCTGAAAGACTGATGCCAGATATATGAGGCTCAATCGGACTATAAAAGCGACCTTTAATATCATAAGGTCTGCCAAAAATAATTCCTGCTAACTGATTTTTTTCAGTCCCTGTAAACAGTTTATTGGCGTAATAATCCATAAAAAATTGTCCTGATTCCAGTGATTGCATGGTACCAATGCTTGCAAATATCAGATCAAGTTGTGAAAAATATTTTTCAATATGCTGATAGTAGGGTTCCTGCTGAATTTTTTTGACCAGTCCCGGATCAATTGCATAAAGAGGAGCGGGAAAAGTTAGACTTTTTGCATTAAATTTGTCAGCAGCATGTTGAATAAGCGGCTGTTTTCGTTTACTAGAATTTACTACTTGACCTAATAGTTGAACAAATGTCAGGTCAGCGCGAGTTTCAGCTGAAAAGTCATCAATAATGTCTCTTAAAAGTGTTCCCCATGTTAATCCCACGACGTGAGCAGAATTAATATAATTTTGAATTTGTTTGGCGGCAAAATTGACAATCATTTCATTGTCTTGATTTTTAGTTTCTTTATCTTCTAAGATATAAACTTCTTTTAGATCGAAAAGTTTTTGAAACTCCCGTTCAAAATTTTGCGCTCTTTTGGGACTTTGATAAATACTAATTTTTACAATGCCCTTGTCTTCCGCTTCGTCTATTGCCTTTGCAATAAGATAACGAGAGAGATTGTATTTCTTAGAAATCTCAGCAATATTTAACTTACTTAAAAAATAGTCATGTGCAATATTTGCAATTTGCTCATCTGTTAACAATGTCATTTGGTTATTCCTATTCTTCATACTCTACATTTCTTTTAATTATATTAGAAAAAGCGCTTTAATACTATAACCTAAATAACTTTTTAAAATAAAATATTTTTCAGAAATTAAGAAAAATATATTTATTTGTTTTTACTCTAATAAGTCGCAAAACTTCGCATGTGTAATTTTTTGCAAATCTTGCGGTTTTAAAAAAACGCTGCGGCCAATTTTACCACTTGAAACTGCTATCTCACTTTCGTTTGACATGCTTTTATCAAGAAAAATGGGAAAATGGTGTTTGAAATAAATACCAATAGGCGTGTTAGCACCATGAGCATAGCCTGTAGTTTTTTCCAAATCTTTTAAAGGCAGCATTTCACATTTTTTGTTTCCGGAATTTTGCGCTAATTTTTTCATGCTTAAATGTTCTGTTACTGGTACAACCCCTACCAGAACTTTAGTATTATTTCCAGAACAAACGAGAGTTTTATAGACCAAATGTTCCTTCTCGTTTAAAATGGATGTATCCATTTGTGCTATGCCACCTGAATCCTCGTGGGTGGCGAATTCTGCTTGACGATATGGAATCTTATTCTTGTCTAAAATTTTTTCGACAAGTGTTTTTTCAATATTATTTTTCTTTTTTGACATATTGATCACCCTTTTCATGATAGCATTACAAAAAGGGAAAATAAAAAGGAAGTTTAGAAAATAATGAAATTACTGATTATTAAAATTGAAACCAGTCACGAAGTTGAAGATGCCTTAAACATATTTAGTAATGATGTCTTGCATTGTTTAGGCACTGAGGCCCGAAAGAGGTCTGACTTTGAACATGCTGGCTGGGAATCTGACTCAACAATGATTAAGCTTGATGAAATAAATGATTTACCTGAAGATTTACAATTTTTAGCTTATTTTGATAGTGATCAAGATAAGGAGAAATTAATTGAAGAATATAAGCAAAAGTTATCTGAATTAAAAAGCTATGGTTTACAAATAGGCAAAGCAGAAATAAGTGCATCCTATATTAAAGATGAGGACTGGAATACTGTTTGGCAAAAGTTTTATCACCCAATTGATTTTTCTCACCATTTGGCAATAGTACCTGAATGGGAAGAATATCAGCCGGTTTTTCAAGATCAAAAGGTGATAAAATTAGATCCTGGTTTGGCTTTTGGCACCGGTTCTCATGAAACAACGCAGCTAGCCCTGATTGGACTTGAACAAACGCTTATAAGACCCAAAAAAGTTTGTGATGTTGGCACCGGTTCAGGAATTTTAGCTATTGCTTCTTCTTTTTTGGGAGCCCGTTCTGTTCTGGCAACTGATATTTCAGACGAAGCAATTACTGCTGCTAATGAAAATATTTCTTTGAACAATTTAACTAATATTAAACTTAAAAAAACCAGCTTGTTAGATAATGTTCAGGGTAAATATGATATTATAGTTGCTAACATTTTGGCTGAAATACTCCTTGATTTGATTCCGCAGTTAAATAATCATCTCAATGAGGGCGGACAGGTCATTTTTTCAGGAATAGATTGCTCGCAGTTAGCAAAAATAAAAAAAGCATTAACTGAAAATGGCTTCAAGGTAGTCCTATCAATGCAAAGTGGCCGCTGGATAGGATTAATTATTGAAAGAAAAGATAACTAAAATGAGTTATAATAGATAATTAAATTAGTAAGGAACTAGCAAGTTGATTGACAAAATAAAAAATATACCTGTAATTAAAAAGTTAAATAGTTATGAGGTGACACCAGTAATTTGCTGGAGCATTTTAGTCATGATCCTGCCGTTATTATTTAGCCTTTTTTCAATAGGAACTATTTGGCGCGTGAGTTTATTATTTATATTAGGTAACAGCTTTATCAGTTACCATCTTGGTAAACTAATCAAAAAGCGCAATCTCAAACATTATTGGCTGTTATTAATGCCGGGGTGTTTTTGTTTAATCGTTTTAATTAAATATGCCAATTACAACTTTCTGTTTGGGTTAATCTACCTCATTTTAGAAATTTTTGGTGTAATGGATAACCAAATTTATGCATAGTTTTAGAAGGGGCGATTTATATGTCTAAGTACATTGAAATGACACATGAGCAGGTGATAGATACCTGTAAAAAATATATGAATGATGATCAAATTGCATTTGTCGAAAAAGCTTATGAATTTGCTGCAAACGCACATAAAGACCAAAAAAGAGCTTCAGGGCAACCCTATATTGTTCATCCTACTCAGGTGGCTGGTACGCTTGCTAATTTAAGTCTTGACCCTGACACTGTCGCTGCAGGCTTTTTGCACGATACTGTAGAAGATACACCAGTTACAAATGATGATATAAAAGAAAAATTTGGTAAAGATGTTGCTTTTATTGTTGATGGTGTCACTAAGCTGAATAAATACCAGTATAAATCACACCAGGAATTTTTAGCTGAAAACCACAGGAAAATGCTAATAGCAATGGCTAAAGATATCCGTGTAATTATGGTTAAACTGGCTGATAGACTTCATAATATGCATACTTTAGAGCATCTGCGTCCCGATAAGCAACGCCGAATTGCTTCAGAAACAATGGATATTTATGCACCATTAGCAGATCGTCTGGGTATTGGGACAGTTAAATGGGAACTTGAAGATATGAGTTTTCATTACTTGAATCCTAAAGCATATTATCGCATTGTCAATTTAATGAGTCTCAAGCGTAGTCAAAGAGAAAAATACATTCAAGATGCCATCAAGACACTTAAGGAAAGCTTGGATAGTCTGGGAATTAAATATGAGATATATGGCAGACCTAAGCACATCTATTCTATTTATAAAAAGATGGTTAACAAACATAAGGATTTTAATGAAATCTATGATTTGTTAGCTGTACGGGTTATCGTTAAAACGGTTAAGGACTGTTACGCAGTGCTAGGAGCTGTTCATACGAAATGGAAACCAATGCCTGGCCGTTTCAAAGACTACATTGCTGTTCCCAAAGTAAATGGTTATCAGTCTCTTCATACGACTATTATTGGTCCTGGCGGCCGCCCACTTGAGATACAAATTAGAACTGAACAAATGCATGAAATTGCCGAATATGGTGTTGCCGCCCACTGGGCTTATAAAAGAGGTAATTTTAAGGGTGTAGAACAAACCAGTTCAAATGAAAAATTGGATATGGTGCGCGAAATTTTAGAATTAAAAGATGAAACTCAGGATGCTGATGAATTTATGAAAAGCGTTAAGAGTGAAATCTTTTCTGATCGTGTTTATGTTTTTACTCCCAAAGGTGAAGTTTATGAACTGCCAAAAGGGTCAGTAACCTTGGACTTTGCTTATGAAATTCATACTCAGGTTGGCAGTCATGCAGTAGGAGCTAAAGTTAACGGTAAATTGGTGCCTTTAGACTATAAGCTGAAAAACGGCGATGTCATTGAAATTATGACACAATCTAATGCGACGCCATCTCGTGATTGGGTTGATTTGGTTAAGACTTCCCGTGCTCGTAATAAAATTAGGCGATATTTTAGAAACCTTGACCGGGACCACAGCATCGAGCAGGGTCAGCAAATGGTTGCCGATAAATTGCGTGATCAGGGACTTTCACCAAAAGAATTTATGTCTAAAGATCATATCGAGCCACTTTTGGAACAAATTAATTATCATACTGCTGACGAGATGTATGCCTCAATCGGCTTTGGTGATCTTTCCGCTATTGGTGTAGTTAATAGGCTGACAGCTGATATACGTCGTGAAAACGAGAAAAAGAAACAAAAGCAGCTAGAAGAAGAAATTCTTAACTCTGGACAAAAATCTGCCTCGCAAACTACAGCAACTAAAAAAGATTCTAAAGCAATGAAGATCAAGCATAAAAATGGTGTCATGATTCAAGGAATTAGTGACTTGATGCTTCATCTAGCTAAGTGTTGTAATCCCGTCCCGGGAGATGAAATTGTTGGCTATGTTACTAAGGGCCGTGGTGTAACTATTCATAGAACAGATTGCCGCAATATTGTTAATAATGATGATAGCCAGGGCAGATTGATTGAAGTGCAATGGGAAAATGTTGAAGAAAACAGTGCTCAAGCATTTAATGCCAATATTGAAGTTTTTGGTTACAATCGCGGAAAGCTGCTTACTGATGTCATTACCAAATTAAATACACTGACCCCAAATATTAATAATATTTCAGGTAAAGTAAATGAAGATAACATTGCTCATATCTATGCGACAGTTGCAGTTAACAATTCTGCACAATTAGATGGAATTTTATCAAAATTAAGAGATATTCCTGATGTTTACCAAACAAGGAGAGCTGATAATTAATGCGAGTTGTCGTCCAAAGAGTAAATAATGCCAGTGTCAAAATTGCAGGCAATACGATTGGAAAAATTAATAAAGGATTGTTATTGCTAGTTGGTTTAAGAGAAGGCGATGGGGTAGAGCAAATTAAAAAGGCCGCTGCTAAAATAGCCAAAATGCGAATTTTTGAAGATGAAAATGGTAAAACCAATCTGGCAATTAAAGATGTAGGTGGACAAATCTTAAGCGTGAGCCAATTTACTCTATTAGCTGACACTAAAAAAGGTAATCGACCAAGTTTCATCAAAGCTATGAAACCACCAAAATCCGCGAAATTATGGGAGCAGTTTAATGAAGAGCTCAAAAAGCAGGGCTTAACTGTTGAAACCGGAGAATTTGGCGCAGATATGCAGGTTGATTTACAAAATGATGGTCCTTTCACTATTGTGCTGGACCTATAAAAACTAGGCTTAACAGCTGTACAGGTTGACTTTTTGCCTGGAAAACTATAAGCTAAAAAAGAATTATCAATGACAAAGACTGAAGTGTAGTTTTTAAAATTCAGAGACCGTCTGTTTTGCTGAGAAGACGGAAAATAAACTAACTGTGACCCCTTTACCAGATAATAATCGCATCGCGAGCGTTATTCGCAGCAGGTAAAAGGTGGTACCGTGCTAATTCAGAGCGCCCTTGATTTATTCAAGGACGTTTTTTTATTAAAAGGATGATTAAATGAGAGTTCAAAGACCTAAAGGGACAGTTGATATTTTGCCAGACGAATCTGGTTCGTGGGAAAAAGTTGAACAAATATTGCGAGAATTTTTTAAACAAGCAAATTACCGGGAAATTAGGACACCGAGTTTTGAAAATTATGGCGTTTTTGCTCGTTCAAGTGGTGAAACTTCCGATGTCGTTGAAAAAGAAATGTATGACTTTAATGATAAAGGCGGCAGGCATATTGCTTTACGTCCCGAAGGAACTGCTGGTGTAGTTCGTGCTTATGTTGAAGACAAGCTCTATGCTCCAGAGGTAGCCAAGCCGCTAAATGTTTATTACATTGAGTCAACATTCCGGTATGAAAGGCCTCAGGCAGGTCGTCAGCGTGAGTTCCATCAAATTGGTATAGAAAGTTTTGGTTCGGATAATCCCTTAGCTGATGTAGAAACAATCGTTTTGGCACATGATTTATTAGCCAAACTGGGTGTCAAAAATTACGAATTGCATATTAATACCTTAGGAAACGCCAAGGTTCG
>NZ_CALYQV010000009.1 GCF_945290125.1 uncultured Lactobacillus sp.
TTTATAGATAAGTTGGTTAAATATGGCATAAAACGCGAAAACGTTAAATATATTCCTAACTTTGTGGCTAAAGATGAATTTTATCCTGAAAGACAAGAAAAAAAGAACGCGTTTCGTCATCAGCTGGGTATACCCCTTGATAAATTTGTTGTTTTTGGTGATGGCCAAGTACAGGAACGCAAAGGGGTTGATGACTTTGCAAAACTGGCTGTGGCTAATCCAGAAATGCAATTTATATGGGCAGGTGGTTTTTCTTTTGGAAAAATAACAGATGGCTATGACCATTTTAAAAAATTAGTAGATAATCCACCCCAAAATCTCAAATTTACAGGAATTATCGATCGACAGAAGCTTGTTGATTATCTCAATATAGCGGATTTATTTGTTTTGCCATCTTATGATGAATTGTTTCCTATGTCTGTACTTGAAGCCTTTAGTTGTGGAACGCCAGTCTTATTAAGAGATCTTGACTTATATCAGGCAATAATTAGTGGCTATTACATGAAAGGGCACGATTTTACAGAAATGAATAATCAATTGCAGGCAGCAGCCCAAGATCCAGCCATTTTAAATAAATATAGTGAACTGTCTGCTGCAGCTAGTGCCAAATACTCAGAGGACAATCTGGCACGGATCTGGGATGAGTTTTATCACGAGCAATATGAAATCGGCCGGAAATTAGGACAAATTTGCTAATGAATAAAAAGCACTTGTGGGGCGTTGCCATCGTTCTTTTAATCAGTGGTATTGTTTTATATATTGATTTAAGATCAACTCCTGTTGCCCAGTTAGAGCAGGCAACTCGTAATATCAATGTTATTGCTTTAATTTTGGTGTTCGGCTTAATGCTTCTTTCTTATGTTTTTGAAGCCAGCATTTTAGCCGTTTTAAGTGAACGTAAAAATGAGCCGAAGCGTTCGAAATGGTCTTTTTTCAGAATCCCTTTAATTCAAGCCCTTTTTAATGCAATCACTCCGATGTCAACTGGAGGACAGCCTTCGCAATTAGCTGCAATGGTGCAAATGGGCATTGAAGGTGGTCGTGCAACTTCACTCCTGCTTATGAAGTTCATTATCTATCAAATTGTAGTGTTTTTGGCTTATGTCACGACAATCGTTACCGGCTTTCACATGGTAGCTACTAAGTTTGCCGGTTTAGCTATTTTCATTGCCATTGGCTTTTTGATTCATGTTGGTTCGATCATCTTTTTGCTTGCAATTTTGTTTGCCTATAACTGGACTAAAAATGCTGCTAATTGGATCATGAACTTGCTTGCTAAATTTATTAATCGAGATCGTGTCAGTGTTTGGCGCCAAAACACACTTGAAAAGATTGATACTTTTTATGGTGAAAGCCAAAAATTAAAAAAGGAAAAAAAGAAGTTAATTATTTGTGGCATACTAACCGTTTTACAGCTATTATGCTTTTATTCCATCCCTTACATGACTTTGGTTACGTTAAACGTACCAGCTAATTGGGCGAGCGTAACGCAAATGAATATTATGATTATCATGTTTATGGCGATAATACCAATTCCGGGAGCATCCGGAGGAGCAGAATATAGTTTTCAGACTTTGTTTTCTACCTTTATTTCCTCCAATGGTAGGTTAATTGTAGGGATGTTTTTGTGGCGCTTTGTGACCTACTTTTTTGGCATGATCTTAGGAATTTTTGGCTGGATATTTAAGCCTAAAAAAGTAGTGAGCCCGTCAAATAATTAATTTTTATTAAAATCCCTGCTTATAACTACAGTTAAGGGTAAGATATAAGCTTAGTGAGAGGAGAATAAGATGACACGGATCAAGTCTTTTCTACAATGGCTGACACAAACCAAACTAGGCTTTTTTACTATTGTTTTAGTGACCTTTTGGTTAAAGACTTACGTTATTTATCTGACAAAATTTAATCTCGGTGCTGAAGGTGCAATGCAGAATTTTCTGTTGCTTTTAAATCCTTTACCAGCAGGCTTGCTTTTATTGGGCATTAGTCTTTTCTTTAAAGGCAGAAAATCATATTGGATTTTGATTGCAACTGATTTTGTACTCAGTTTATGGTTATTTGCCAACATTCTTTATTATCGTGAATTTTCTAATTTTTTGTCGTTATCAATTATTAAGACTTCGGGTTCAACAGCGGATAATTTAGGTAAAAGTATTGTTGGGATTACCCGGGCAACTGATTTTTTAACTTTCATTGATATTGCCCTAGTTATTATCTTGATGGTTAGCAAGATAGTTAAATACGATTTACGACCTTTAAAGCTTAAATTTAATCTTTTACTTGAAGGTATCGCAGTTCTTCTGATAGGGATTAATTTGATGATGGCCCAAAAAGATCGTCCTGGTTTATTGACGAGAACTTTTGACAACAGTTATATTGTTAAATATTTGGGTATGAATGAATATGCCGTTTATGATGCATTTAAGACTGCACAAACAAGTGAACAAATGGCTAAAGCAAATGTTTCTGATTTGCAATCAGTCAAAAAGTACTTGAAGCTTAATTATGTTAAACCCAATAGTGCGTATACTGGAGTAGCCAAGGGCAAAAACGTGATGGTCATTCACCTTGAAAGCTTTCAGCAATTTTTAATAGGGTACAAATGGAAAGGCAAAGAGGTCACTCCTAATTTAAATAAACTTTATCACGCTAAAAACACGCTCAGCTTCTCCAATTTTTACAATCAAGTTGGACAAGGAAAAACGTCGGATGCTGAAATGATGCTGGAAAATTCTCTTTTTGGTTTGCAGTCTGGTTCAGCCATGTCCAGTTATGGTACTTCAAATACGTTTGAGAGCGCCCCTGCAATTTTAAATCAACAGGGTGGATATACTACGGCGGTTATGCACGGCGGCGCTGGCTCTTTTTGGAACCGCAATAATGCTTATAAACAATTTGGTTATGAGTACTTTATGCCGCTTTCTTATTATCAAAATAAGCCCAAATATTACATCGGCTATGGCTTAAAAGACAAGATTTTCTTCTCCCAGTCTATTAAATATATTGAACGTTTGCCGCAACCATTTTATCTTAAATTAATAACGGTTACCAATCACTATCCTTATGATTTAGATAAGAAAAACCAGTCAATTGCTAAGACTGAAACTGGTGATGAAACGGTTGATGGCTACGTTCAAACTGCCCATTATCTCGACCAGGCGATTGGTCAATTAATGCGGTGGCTGAAAAAAACAGGTTTAGATAAAAACACTTTGCTGGTTTTTTATGGCGATCATTATGGTATTTCCGGCAATCACTACAAGGCTAGTGCAGAGCTTCTTAACCAAGATGAATTTACTAATTTCGATAATCTGAAGTTCCAACGGGTTCCGTTGATGTTCCATATGAGGAGCCTAAAGGGTGGCATTAAAAAAACCTATGGTGGAGAAATTGATGTACTACCTACACTGCTTAATTTACTTGGAATTAAGAACCAAAAAATGATCCAGTTTGGTCATGACTTGTTAAGTAAAAAAGCACCTCAAATAGTTGCACAACGTAACGGTGACTTCATCACGCCGTTATATGCCAAAGTTGGCAGCACCTATTATGATACCAAGACAGGCGAAGAAATAATTAAGCCAGATAAAAAATTAAAGGCTGAGCTGGTAGCAATATCAAACAAAGTAACAACTCAGCTTTCATTATCTGACCGTGTTATCGCTGGCAATCTTTTACGTTTTTACCATCCCAAATGGTTTAAAAAGGTGAAGCCGCAAGATTACGACTATAATGAGCAAAAGGCTCTGAAAAAACTGTATTCAAAAAATAAAACTTCTCTGTGGTATAAAAATCATCAGAAAACAACACAAAATAAATTTAAAACTGATGCTCCGGAGCTCGAAAAATAAAACTCGAAATTAAATCTATTTTGTGCTAAAATTTACCAGTAACGTATCTGTATATTGGAGGCAGCGCATTGTACAATTTATTTATGACGCTACTAATTATTGTTTCAATCTTAATCATTATTGCGACAATGATGCAGCCGCAAAAACAGCAAGATGCATTGAATGCACTCTCTGGCGGTGCAGTTTTTAGTGGTCAAACGAAGAAACGTGGTTTTGAAGCATTTATGGAAAAAGTAACCTCTGTTTTACTGGTTCTCTTTTTCGTTTTTGCTATTGTATTAGCTTATTTGTCTTCAAAATAACTAATGGTTCCTCCCGATCAAGCGATGGGAGGACTTTTTTTATCTTTTTAATGAGGAAATGGAGTTAAAGTGCATGGCACAAAACGAGAACATCTTAGCTAATGTTTTAGAGATTTTTCGTCATAATCCTAAAAAACAATATCAAGTAGAACAAATTGACCGTATGTTACGTAGAAACAGACTCGGCAATTTTTCTGATATGGTCAAAGCATTATCTTATTTAGAACAAAAAAAGAAAATAATTACTGACGGTAACGGTCACTACCAATTAGCGCAGGAAAATACTGAAGTTGAGGGAATATTTAAAGCTAACAGTAAGGGCTTTGGCTTCGTCAAACTTGATAATGAAGATGCTGATGATATTTTTATTGCCCGCGACTACACTGAATATGCTGTTGACGGGGACAGTGTTAAGGTTAAGATTACTGCAGGTGGTAATCCCTGGAATGGTAAAGGTCCTGAAGGTCAAGTAGAGCAAATTCTTGAGCGGGGGACCAAGACACTTGTGGGCGAATTTTACCCTATGACCGATGCCCAAGTGAAAATTAGTCATTTTATTGGTTATGTTCTAAGCTCAAATAAAAAGCTGGCCAATTATCGGGTTTATATCAGCCAAGACGGTTTGCGTCCTCAAAAGCAGGACATTGTTAAAGTAGCTATTGCAAGTTACCCTGACAAGAACAACCCCGATTCAATGACCGGAGTAGTTACCAATATCATTGGTAACAAAAACTTACCTGGTGTGGACATTATGGCGATCGTTTCAGAGCATGACGTTCGCACTGAATGGGCCGATGATGCTCTTGCTCAAGCTAATGCCATACCTGATCATGTAACTGAAGCTGAAATGGCTGACCGTGAGGATATTAGGGATCAGCCTGCTGTTACAATTGATGGTGATGATTCAAAGGACTTTGATGATGCAGTCGTGTTATGGAAATTGCCTAACGGTAACTATCATTTAGGTGTTCATATCGCTGATGTGGCTCACTATGTGACAGAAAATTCCCCTTTGGATAAGGAAGCATTTACCAGAGGCAACAGTACTTATTTAGTTGATCGCGTTATTCCAATGTTGCCTTTTAGGCTTTCAAATGGCATATGCTCCCTCAATGAAGGTCAAGATCGATTAGTATTATCCTGTGAAATGGAAATTTCTCCTGAAGGACAGAGGGTTAATTATCGTATTCATCCTTCAGTGATGAGATCACATGGCCGAATGACATATAACAATGTCAATAAAGTTTTAGATCCTGATAATCATGAAGAGCTTGAAGAAAAATATGTTAAACTTGCTCCCATGCTGCAAGATATGGCTGAACTGCACAATATTTTATACCAGCAGAGGCATCAACACGGTGCAATTGACTTTGAAGAACCTGAAGCAAAGATTATTGTGGATTATCAAGGTAAACCAAAGGATATTGTGTTACACGATCGCGGAATAGCTGAGAAGATGATTGAATCCTTCATGTTACTGGCAAATGAAACTGTTGCGGAAGACTTTTATCGTAAGCACGTTCCGTTTCTATATCGTGTGCATGAAACTCCTGATGGTGAACGGATTAAGAGTTTCTTTGAGTTTTGCAGTGTATTTGGTTTGCATATTACAGCTGATCCTAACCATGTTAAACCAATTGATTTACAAAAAGTAGTTGCTAAAACTACTGGTACTCCAGAAGAAGCTGTAGTCCAAATGATGATGCTTCGCAGTTTAAAGCAGGCACATTATTCAGAAGAACCTTTAGGGCACTTTGGTTTGGCAGCTAAGTTCTATACCCACTTTACTTCACCAATCAGAAGGTATTCAGATCTGATGGTTCACAGAATGATTCACGCTTACAGTGAAAAAGGGACTGACAAGAAGGTACAGGATCATTTTGCCAGTTATTTGCCAGATGTGGCTGATCAAACTTCAACTCAAGAAAGAGTTTCTGTTGATACTGAAAGAGAAGTTAATGATCTAAAAATGACCGAATTTATGGCTGATAAAGTGGGTGATCACTTTGATGCTGTAGTGTCTTCTGTTACCAGCTTTGGTATGTTTATTCAATTACCAAACACTGTAGAGGGACTTATTCACATTTCCAATTTAACAGATGATTTTTACAATTATAATGAAAAAAGTATGACGCTAACTGGTCGTGGCACTCATAAACAGTATCACGTAGGGATGCCTCTTAAGGTCACTTTGACAAATGCCAATGTTGAACAACATCAACTGGACTTTGAAATATATGATCCCAATGCCCCTAAAAAGCCTCACAATAAACGCGGCGTTAAAACTGAAAGGCGGGGTAATCGGGGTTTTCGTAATGATCACGCACATAAAGGTCACTACCGTAACAATTTTCAAAAAAATGGCAATCATCCACATTTAAGTAGATATAAACATTAGGTTGAAAAATTGAAAAAAGAAAAAAATGAGAATTTAATTGCTCAGAATAAAAAAGCACATCATGACTATTTTATTAAGGATACGTATGAAGCCGGTATTGCTTTGACAGGTACAGAGATTAAATCCGTACGTGCAAGACGTATTAACTTGCGCGATGGCTATGTCCAAGTTATTAATGGTTCGGCTTTTCTCGAAAATGTCCACATTAGTGAATATAAGCAAGGTAATCGTTATAACCATGAACCTCTTCGTTCAAGAAGATTACTTTTGCATAAAAAGGAACTTGCACGACTTGCTAAAGATCAGTCTACGCGGGGTATTGCAATTATCCCTTTGAAGGTTTATCTTAAACATGGTTTTGCCAAAGTTCTTATTGGTGTTGGCCAAGGAAAGAAAAAATATGATAAGCGCGAGACCATTAAGAAACGTGATCAAGAGCGTGAATTACGCAGGCAATATAAAATTTAAGAACGGTTTAATTAGTTTTCTAGTTGAACTGTTTTTTAATTCTGCATTTGTTTTAAAATTAGCAACTTATCAGCGCTTTGTTTGTTTATTTATATATAATTAACTAATAATATTGTGTAAATGCAGTATAAACGGCTTTTATGCTTTAAACAGAAGTTGTCCTTAGAATAATTTTGCTAGAAATATTTTATTAATCTTACTGAATACCTTTGCAATATTGTGTATAATTTATTAATATAATTAATGTTTATATGACTGAATTTATTAGATAGTAATACTTTAATTTATAGCTTGATATAAAAGTGTAAACAAGTGAGTATAGCAAAAAACGAGTGTTTTTGATTAATTCTATCTGTTTTTAAAATTTTAGAGAGATTTTGTTTAATAAGTAGAGTGTTTGATAATGCTATTTGTATGTAAGGATTTGAGTCGTAATGGAATTTGATAAAGTTTATAACCATGAACGAGTTACTCGCAAGTTTACTAATAGAAAAGTTAAGGAAGAGTTACTTGCTAATATTATTAAAAGGGCACAAATATCCCCGTCACTGCTTAACTCGCAACCTTGGAAGGTATATATGTTAACTGGTAACGCACTTGCTGGTTTAAAAAAAGAGGTCAAAGCTCAAATAGAGAACAATGTTGAGCCTCATGAAGATTTTGTCAAAATGCTGTCACTTGATTGGGATTCATATCCCAGTCAAAATATGGCTGCAGTTGGAGCTTCACAACCATATTTTTTCAATAATAAAATGGAATTATTTACAGAATCAAATAACAATATGTTTAATGCCCAGGATGTGGCATTTCTTACGATTCCCAGAAATTCTCCCATTTGGTCTGTTTATGATTTAGGGATTTTTTCACAAAGCATCATGTTGCTGGCACTTAATGCAGGATTAGCAATTATGCCGGCACACTCAATGGTGTCTTATCCTGAATTAGTGCGTAAATATGGCAAAATTCCGGAAGACGAGCTTATTGGTATGGCAATTGGATTAGGATATCAAGATAATGCAGCTGAGGTCAATGATCCCAAATTTTATCCTGATCGTTTGCCATTCAAAAAAATATATAAATTAGTTAAATAGACAAGTACTACAATTTAAATAAAGCGCTATTAATGATAAAATATTTAATAGGAAATTTTCACGGTTATACTGATAAGGATGATATAGATTTTGAGTACAGCCCAAATAGTTACTAATTTAATAGCAACTTTAGTTATTTTTGTTTTTGCATCATTCTTTGTTGCTGCAGAATTTGCTTTGGTTCAAACCAGACCCAGCCAGCTTGAAGATATGTTGTCTAATAAAATTGGCAACCATCGCAAAGTAAAGCGCGCTTTGCATATGACTCATAATTTAAATGAATACCTTTCAACGACACAGGTCGGAACTACTTTAGTTGGTGTAGTTTTGGGCTGGTTTTCAGCGGATACTTTGGCTGCAATATTTGAGAGAGCATTTAATTTAGTAGAACTTAATCATGCAGTAATTCGTTCGCTAAGTGCAATTTTAGGTGTAATTTTGTTAACTTATTTAGAAGTCGTTGTAACAGAAATTGTACCTAAGAATATTGCAATTGACATGCCAGTAAAAATTTTGCTTAAAATTGTGACCCCTTTGCAGCTTTTCCATACCTTGGTTTATCCTTTCGTTTGGTTACTTAATGCTAGTTCAAATGGCCTACTTAAAATGTTAGGTTTTGAGCCGGCTGATGAAGAAAATCAGGTTTACTCTCAATCAGAAATCATTAAATTATCGCGAAAAGCTGTTCACGGTGGTTCGCTTGATAAAAATGATCTGACATATATGAAACGTGCTTTTGAGCTGAATGATAAAATAGCCAAAGATATTATGACGGATAGAACTCGATTAGTTGTTATTAATTCAACTAATTCTATCAGGCAGGCCCTTAAGTTGTACTTGGATGAAGGTTCAAGTAGAATTCCGGTTGTTCGAGATAATAACAAAGATGATATTGTTGGTTATATCTATGCTTTTGATGTTATTCAACAGAGCCAGATTGACGACAAGGTGCCAGTTACACGTATTATTAGAACAATGATTACAGTACCTGAATCCATGCCAATCCAAGATATTTTGCAGTTAATGATTAAAAAGCACACGCCAATCGTTTTGGTGGTGGATGAATATGGCGGCACCAGTGGAATAGTCACGGATAAGGATATCTATGAGGAACTATTCGGTACGGTTAAAGATGAAATAGATGACGTTTCTGATGATTATATTATTAGAGACCAGCAAGGTAATATTCATGTATCGGGCAAAACGACCCTATATGATTTTGCAAGATATTTTAAGACTGATTTAAAAAGTTTCCAAGATAGTGATATTATCACCATCGGTGGCTATATGATGGAACACTATCCAGACTTAAAAAAGGGCGAAAAAGTCAAATTAGAGGGTTTTGAATTTAAGCTCGATGATATCGAACAGGGTTTCATGCGTTGGTTTATCGTTAAAAATATTAACGATAAGGCACAAGAATCTCAAGAAGAATAAAAACATTTAAAAAGAGTTGTCTACAAAACAACTCTTTTGTTTATTTATTATTAACCAGTTTAATAATTTCGGGCTTTAATACACCAATATAACGCAGGTTACGGTAATAATTCATGAAATCAAGGCCGTAGCCTACTACAAACTCATTACCAACCTTTGAACCATAATATTCAACATCAACGTCGACGTTACGATTTGCTTCCTTGTTAAGTAAAACGCAACATTTAACGCTTTTTGCTCCACGCTTTTCGAGCAACTTTTTCATAAAGTCTAAAGTCAGACCAGTGTCAACAATGTCTTCAACGATTAAAACATCACGCTCTTTCACATCAGATGCTAAATCAGAAACTAGCTTAACTTTCCCGGAAGACTCCATTTCATTACCGTAGCTTGAGACATCGAGAAAATCAATTTCAGCTTTGACGTCCATTTCTCTAACCAAATCAGTTAAAAAGAAAACAGCACCTTTGAGAGCACCAACGATTAAAGGTTTCTTACCAGCATAATCGTTAGTAAGCTGCTTTCCTAACTTAACACACATTTGGTGAATGTCATCTTCACTAAACAATTTATGATCAATAATATTATTAATATTGTCGTTTTTTGGCATTTATCTACCCTTCATTGTAAAACAATTTAAATTCCTAATATTTCGATTATATCATTTTTTTGCTAAAAAAACAGACCATTTTCAACTATTTTCACTTTTTTTGCGGTCAATTACGTACAAAAAGTAGCTATATTGTCAAAAGCAGTAAGATAATTCTCGATTTGCTTAAATTTTTAACGTGCAACCTCAGTTTTTGGTAAAATTAAAGAATAAGATATTTTTAGTGAAAGGTAAAAAAATGCAAAAACAACAAGAAATTAAAATGCTCAAGGCTTTTTCTGATGCCAATTCCACCTCCGGCTTTGAAGGAGAATTTGTTAAACTATTTACCGCAACTGTCCAAGATTTTGCTGACGTGAAAGTTGATGGTATGCTCAATGTGTATGCCAGCAAAAAAGAAAACCAACCGGGTCGGCCAGTGATTCAACTGGATGCACATTCAGATGCTGTTGGCTTTATTACCCAAGCTGTCCGTCCTAACGGCATGATTAAATTCGTGCCCCTTGGCGGCTGGGTTAAATATAATATTCCTGCTCTGCGCGTAAAAATTAAAAATCGTGCAGGTGAATATGTCCCTGGTGTTGTAGCTACTAAACCGCCTCATTTTATGACTGCAGCCGAAAAAAATAATGTACCGGACGTAGCCGATATGTCAATTGACGTTGGTTCCAGTTCACGTGCCGAAACAATTAATGATTATCAAATTGATACTGGTTGTCCTATTTTTGTGGATGTCAAATGTGAATACAATGAAAAATCTGGTTTGTTTTTCGGCAAAGATTTTGATGACCGCTTCGGCGCAGCTGCTATGGCTGATGTTTTAGACAATTTAAAGGGTGAACAAACTGAGTTTAACGTTGTAGCAGCACTTTCCAGCCAGGAAGAAGTCGGTCTGCGCGGAGCGTACGTTACAGCACGTGCAGTAAAGCCTGATTTAGCGATCGTTCTAGAATCCTGTCCAGCAGATGATACCTTTACCCCAGAATGGTTGTCGCAAACTGGACTGAAGAGGGGACCGATGTTACGTGACATGGACACTTCGTTTTTGCCTAATCCTAAATTTCAACAGTATGCCTGCGATTTGGCTGATAAGAATAACATTCCGTACACCCGTTCTGTTCGCACTGGCGGGGGCCAAGATGGAGCAGCAATTTATTATGAAAATGGTGCACCAACCATTGTGATTGGTATTCCTGTTCGTTATGAACATTCTCCTTATTGTTTCAGTGCTTATTCAGATTTTAAAGCATCTGTTGATTTGGCGCTTGCTATTATTCGTGATTTAACTAAAGAAAAGCTGGCAAGTTTTAGTCAATTTTAATGTCATTAACTACATTAATTGTCTAAAATAAGGAACAAATTTAGTTAAAGTATGATATAATAGTAAAAATTGAATAACAGTCACTAGGGGTGCCAAAAAGCTGAGAAATACCCTCTGAACCTGATCGGGACAATACCTGCGTTAGGGAAGTGTAAAATTAGGTAATAATGATACTCCTACTGACATGTAAAGTTAGGAGTATTTTTATGTTTACTAGAACTTCAAAATGGAATGTAAAGTCGATTATTTTAATTGCGTTAATTGGAATTATTATGGGAGTCATTTATACATATGGCTTTAACTGGGCTTTTAATTTAATAAAAATGCTGTTGGTGCCCACAGGCTTTGCACCGGTGACTGATACTGCTTTTACTGGTTTATGGCTTATGGCCGGACCTTTAGCGATGTATTTTGTCCCTACTGCAGGGTCAGGTACGATCGGTGAATTATTAGCCTCTGTGGTTGAAATGGCCATAGGTGGTCAGTGGGGTGCCACGACAATTCTTTCCGGAATTATTCAAGGTGCTACTAATGAAATTGGCTTTTTCCCTAAAAAAGAACGTTATCAAAATTTCACTTGGAAAAGCGTCTTAACTGGTGCGTTTTTTGCTTCCTTTGGCTGTTTTATTCCCTCATATATTTTATATGGCTGGAGCAAATTCAGTATGCAGGTACAAGTAGTAATGCTTATTACTAATATCATTTCTGCTCTGGTTTTTGATGGCGTTTTAGTTAAACTGATTACGAATTTATTTGATAAAGCATTGAAACCAAAAATAGCCTAAATATTTAAAAAGGAGTATTGCTCTTTGAAGCAATTACTCCTTTTTTATTTTTCTTTTTTACTTAAAATTGAGTGTACCTTAGTTGTAAGCATATCAATGGCGACATCATTTTTACCGCCTTCTGGAACAATAATATCCGCATAGCGTTTGGTAGGTTCAATAAATTGATGATACATCGGCTTAACTGTGCTTAAATATTGTTCAATCACAGAGTTAATGGACCGGCCTCTCTCATTTAGATCACGTTCTAAACGTCTGATAAAGCGGATATCGTCATCCGTGTCAACGTAAACTTTGATATCCATCAAATCACGAATTTTTTTGTTAGCTAAAACCAAAATTCCTTCAAGAATAATGATATCGGCAGGTTCAGTATGAATGGTCTTTTGACTACGGGTATGCTCTTTAAAATCGTATACAGGCATCTCGACTGACCGATAATTTAGTAAGTCTTGCAACTGTTTTCTAAGCAAAGGAACATCAAAGGCATCTGGATGATCATAGTTGATGTTCCTTCTTTCACTCATAGGAATCCCAGTATTATCTTTGTAATATGAATCCTGGGTCATAATCAAAACGTGTTCATTCTCTTGCATCTGGGCAACAATTTTTTGCGCAATGGTAGTTTTCCCGCTACCTGAACCACCGGTAATACCAATTACTACAGGCTTTTCAAGTCTAGACATTATGCCACTCCTTTTTTAATCCTTAAACATTTTACTTTACTTTTGCCATAATTACCAACAGTTAAGGTATATTTGATAATTAATGCTACTTTTCTATTGAATACGGTTTAAAGTTGGCTAAATTTTTTATATTATAAATGTGAAAAAAGTAATTTGTGTTAAATAGCATAGGTGCAAAATGAATTATAACTTAATGCCAGTAAAATATTTTGTTGATGTCGTTCAAACTCACGGCTTTATTTCAGCAGCAAGGAGAAACTATGTTTCAGAAACAGCTGTCAGTTCAGCTATTAAGAAATTAGAAGATGAGTTGGGTCAAAAACTGCTTAACCGTTCTGCTGGTAAATTCTCGTTAACGCCAGTAGGAGAAGTTTTCTATAAACGCAGCGTAGAAATTATCAATTTGTACAGTGAAATTTGGCACCATCCAGATCCAAATCCAGAAAAGTTGTTGCGTGTCCATTTTTTGCAAGGCTTTGAAAATGACGCTGCATTATTTGCTTCAAAAATACCAGATATTTGTCAGCCAAATTTTGACGAAGAAAATTTTGATTCTTGCATCAAAAGATTGATTAATGGTAATTATGACATACTGGTTGGCTTTGACTTAGCCTTTGCCGGCAATAATAAAATAGACTGCCTACCTTTTAGAAAAACTAGTTTTGACTTACTGCTAAATAAAGATGAACTAGGGCAATATCATGGCGATAAGCAGAAACTCGCTAAAAGCAGTATGTTTTATATGCAAAACTGGAAATCAACTGGTATTACTGATATTCAGCTTGCTATGCTTAAAATCTATTGTCAAAATGGTTGGAAATATAAAGAAGTGGCAGAGGTAAACAGCTTTGCAGCTGGATGTTTAAATGTCAACTTTAACGGTGGTATCACAATCGTACCGGAATCCTTTAGTTTACCGCAAAACTGCAATAATATTGAACGGTTAGCACCAGTCCAATTGCAGAAAGCTTTTAATGTGGTAATAGCAATGAATCCAATGGTTTCAACTAAATTTATAGAAATGCTTAAGCATGTGACAACTTTAACTTATCGCTGACAACTTTTATGTGTTAGCGCTTTTATCAAAAATGACATAGAATTCAATTGTAATAAGAATCACAAAATTATCAGAAAGGGTGAGGTTACATTGAATTCTTTTTCAACTGAAGTCGTAGTTGTTGGCTCAGGATCAGCTGGAATTTCAGCTTGCTTTGAGCTTTATCAAAAGCATGTGCCATTTGTACTTTTAGAAAAAGGTAACAAAGTCGGAGGTGCCGGCAAATTTGGTGCTCATGGAGTTTTTGCTATTAATTCCACTGAACAAAAAGAACGGCACGTAAATTATGGCTATCGTGAAGCTTTTAACGGATTAACAGATTACAATCACTTCTTTGTTAATGGTGAATTATTGGCGAGGTTTTTAAAAAAGTCAGGTGCCAATATTGAGCGGTTAGCAGAAATGGGGTTACCGGTAACTGTGGAACAAAGCGAACAAAAAGCGCACCTAAATGATCCACTGGTTTACCATAAATTTAATAATTTTAAAGAAAAAATGGCTAACTGGGATAAATTACCGGATAAATTTACCGCAGCTGGCAATAAGGTAATGTTAGAAACTGCAGCTGTCGATCTAGAATATGATAATGGCTTAAAGGCTGTCATTGCCAAAAATAAAAATGGTGAAGAAATTAGAATTGCTGCTAAAAAAGTAATATTTGCAGATGGCGGCTATTGTGGCAGTCAAGAAATGATGACAGCCAATTTTTCAGATACTAAAGCACTTTTGAATCTGGGAGAGCGCAAATCTACGGGTACGGGAATTAGATTAACACATAAATTAGGTGCAGATTGTCGTCACCACCCAGTTCTTTTTGCCCACGGCTGTGCACCAAGCATGAACATTAATCCTATGAAAAGAGACAGCGCTGTTGAAACTCTAACCAATTTACCATTACTGTGGCTGGATCAAACCGCTAATCGTTTTGTAAACGAGGACGTAGTTTATGATTTTGCTATGTGGGGTAATGCTGCTCATAACGTTAACGGTATGTATTACGTTTTACTGGACCAAAAGACTTTAGATACTTTTAAGCAAAAAGAAGTTAATCTTGAAGACACTTTTGAAAGACAGTTCTGTGACGTAGGACAAACGCCAAGAACAACTGTGGGCCCTTTACCTAATATTCAAACAGACTTTGATAATGCGGTTAAAACGGGTGAAGTTGTAAAAGCAAATACCCTGGAAGAATTAGCCCAGAAGTTATTACTGCCTTATTCTTCACTCACAAGGAGTGTTAATGCCTATAACAAGGCGGTTAAGCAAAAAGAAGACGATACTTTCTTAAAGCCGGCTGCTGAATTATTGTTTGACGTTCAAGAAGGCCCATTTTACGCAATAATTGAGCACTGCGCAATTTTAGGAACATTAGACGGTGTCAATGTTGACCGTAACTGTCAGCCAGTAAAAGAAGATGGCATCCCACTTAAAGATTTATATATTGTTGGTAATAATGTTAACGGTTTATATTCAGATGGCTACCCGAGCTATGAAGGTATTGCTAACGGCTTTGCCTTTGTTTCCGGCTGGATTGCTGCCGAAGAAGCAATTAAGAGTTTAAATTAGGAGGAAAATAAAAATGTTAGAAGGAAAAGTTGCTGTTGTTACTGGAGCTGCTCAAGGTATTGGCTATGCTATTAGTGAGGAATTTGCCAAGCAGGGTAGTGATGTCGTTTTAACTGACTATAACAAGAAAGTGCTGGATGTTGCTGCTGAAATGAATGAGAAATACAACAGTAAGATTACCGGCTTGATTTTAAATGTCATGGATAAAGACAGTATTAAGAGCGGGTTACAAACTATCGTTTCCGATTACGGTAAGATTGATTATGTAATGAATAACGCTGGCGGCGGTGTTTTGAAGCCATTTGCCGAACTGACTGATGAAGATTTTGATAATACGATTAATTTGGACTTGCGTGGTACCTTCTTGTGTATGCGTGAAGAAATCAAACTGTTCTTAAAACAAGGCTATGGTTCAATCGTTAATACCAGTGCTTTAGGCAGTATTTATAATCCTGGTGGTATGGGTGCTTATAATGCAGCCAAAAATGGCATTATTGGTATGACTCAAGCTGCAGCGATTGATTATGCTGATAAAAATATTCGTGTTAATAGTGTTGCTCCCGGCCTAACTAAAACCCCACTTAACGAAGGCGGCTTTTTAGAGAAAGTTTTACCAACAGTACCAATGAAGAGGGCAGAAACAGCTGCCGAAGTTGCTAAAATCTTTGTTTTTGTAGCTAGTGAAGCCACATTTATGACCGGTCAGACAATTCTAAGCGACGGCGGCGTTTCAGTCGGCTTGAAGTAGGGGAGAAAATTCATGTTTCCTAAAAATTCCGAATATAACCTAGTAATCGTTGGTGGCGGCCTTAGTGGCTTGGCAGCAGCTGTCAGTGCTGGCGAGCAGGGCATCAAGACCTTAGTAATTGAAAAAGGCAGGACACTTGGCGGTGACGGCAACTACGTCGAAGGCGCAATGGGAGTCGACAGCTTTTTGCAAAAAGAAAAAGGCATTAAGATTGATCCTACTAAATTGCTTCAAGATGAATTGAACTACTCACATTATGAAGCCAGTGCCCCTCATTTACGAAAATATATTAGTCAAAGTGGCTCAGTAATTGACTGGCTTCATTCTCTTGGAGTTGAGTTTAGTAAAATTGGTCCTCAGGGTAAAAGCTGGCCTACCATTCATACTTTTGCCGGTGGTGGCCATGCTGTGATTACAAAGTTAATACCTAAGACTAAATCTCTTGGTGTAGAAATTGTAACTAGCATTAGTGCGCAAAAAATTTTACAACATAATGGTCATGTCAGTGGTTTAGTCATTAAAAATGAAGCTACAGGACAGTTTAGAGAATTAACTGCAAATAACGTGATTTTAGCTACAGGCGGCTATGTGGATAATCCAGATTTGATTAAGAAGCGGACTCCTGCAACCGAACGATTGCTGTCAGTTAGTGATGGCAAATCTACTGGTGACGGTATGCAACTATCGTGGCAGGCGGGAGCTGAACACTATCAGATGGGCGCTATTCAATATGGTGGCGGCGCTATTTTGGATAAAACACGTCCACCTTTTGTTCATATGCCTGAACAATTGGCGGCAGCAGCAACTCAAGAGGCAATTTTATGGGTAAATGAACAAGGCGAACGCTTTGTTAATGAAGATGTCAATGACAATATGTGTCATGCAGGCAGCGCTCTTTTAACCCAATCAAGAACCTTTTCAATCCTTAATCAAGAAACGGTTGACCATTTAACTAATGTCGGTCTTTACAAGGAAGTAGGCAATTCACCAGTTTCACCTGAAAAGTTAGAACATTTACAAGAAGAAATTATGCGTGACTTACAAAATGGTGATAAGTACTTGACTAAAGCAGATACCCTGGCTGAATTAGCTGAAAAATTGAATTTACCAAATTTGCCGCAAACCATTCAGCGCTATAACGACTTAGTAGCTAAAGGAACCGATACTGACTTTGGCAAAGCTCCCGCATACATGACCCCTTTAAAAGATGGTCCATATTATGCAGTGGAATTGGGTATTGGTATGGCATGTGCAATTGGTGGCATTCGCGTTGATAATAACAATGCCGTTTTAAATTCCTATGGTTATCCTCTTACCGGAGTTTATGCTGTTGGCAATGATGCTGCAGGGATGCTCGTTGGTGATACTTACGCTGTCACTTTACCAGGAAGTACAGCAGGTTATGCTGTATTTTCGGGTAGAAATGCCGTTCAAAGTATTGCTAAAACCCGGTAAAAGTCAATGAATAGTGCTCAAAGAGTTTCTTTTTCAAAAACTCGTATAGGTATCTTAGCGGTTAGTTTGGTTGGCATGGCAGCTTTAGCTATTACACCATCTTACGCTGCCATTGCTAAATTTTTTAGCCTTAATAATACTAGTGTACAAATGCTGACATCTTTACCAAATTTATTTATGATGCTTGCGGGAATAATCATTGGTAAATTGACAGCAAATAAAGTTAATTTAAAAATGTTGACTCTTACTTCAATTCTTTTAGTCACAATTGGTGGGTTATTGCCACTAGTACTGCACACGAATTTTGCGTTCTTACTTTTTTGCTCATGTTTAGTGGGTTTAGGTCAAGGAGCCTGCACCAATTTAACTCAGGTTTTAATCGCACAATTTCTGCCTCAAAGTGAACGTGAATCTACTATGGGTTATCTACAACTTTTATTAATATTGGCGGCATGGTCTTTATTATGGGCGGAGTTCAACTGGCAGCTTCAAGCAACTGGATTAATAATTATTGGATATATCTGTTTTCGCTGCTAATACTTCTAATTGTATTTCTTCTTCTGCCATTTGAAACTGGCATCGCTTCTCAGAATGACACTGAAGCAGCTAATACTAAAATTCATTTAAACAAGTTCGTGTTTTATAGCGCTTTCTGGGCGTTTTTGATAATGTTACTTAATAATGTTTTAAATAATAATATCTCTTTGTTTGTAATGAGAGAAAATCTTGGTGCCACTAGACAAGCAGCATTAACATCTACTATTTCTCTTGTTGGTGGGATGATCTGCGGCTTATTTGTGGGTAAAATTGGCAAAATATTTCGCTATTCTTCAATTGCTCTTTCAATATGTTTGTATGGCATTGCATACTTTTTGATTGGTCTGTTTCATTCACTACTAATTGTCTTTATTGGCAGCTTTATAGTCGGAGCAGCAATGAGTATTGCAATGGGGCAATTTCCTTACTTGATTTCCCTGATTGTCGATGTTAACAGTGTTTCTATGGCTTTGGGGATTTATGTTGCGATTTATTCGGTTGGTGGGGTCGTCAGTCCACTGATAATTAATCCTTTGACTAATTTAGTCAGTCATTTAGGTTTTAATGTCTTTTCGCTAAGCGGATTACTTGCACTATTACTAGCCTTAATTTGTTTACTAGTTAAATTTCAAAAGAGTTTAGTTTTAGCTGCAAAGAAGCAATAAAAGCAGACAATAGTTTATAGTGATGTGAACTACTAAAATTAGGAGACACTTCATAAGTTATTAGCTAAGGACTAACTTTCGATATTCAATCGGAGTTAGTCCTTTTAGTTTTCATCATAGTTTTAAAGACTTATTTTTTCCTCTTGAACGGACTTTATAAAACCGTTACCATAACTTTTAATAGTAAAGGAGGAGGGTTGTCATGAATTTAAAACAAGAGCTGCTTAACTTAATACATGAAGCAAAATATGAAGATATCAAACAATTTTCAACTTCTAAGTTGGCTGCTAGGTTAGGAGTTAAAAGGAACACAGTTAGCCATTACCTTAACCAGTTAGTTAGTGAAAATAAAATTATTAAGATCAAAACAAGACCCGTGATTTTTTTAGATCGAGAAAACCTTACAAAGACTACAAATAAGGTATTAAATCAAGAATATGACAGTATAGAGGACTTAACTAAAAGCTTAAGAAAAACTGATGCATTTTCTGGTGTCATAGGACATGACCAATCATTATATGGTCAGATTAGGAAACTAAAAGCAGCTGCATCCTACCCAGGCAAACTTCCCGTTTTGATTAATGGACAAACAGGAACGGGTAAAACCTACATAGCAAGAAAATTTTTTGATTACTGCGTAGCTGAAGGATGTATACCTTCAAATGGTAAATTTGTTAGTTTTAATTGCGCAGAATATGCTGATAACCCAGAGTTATTGACTAGTACGCTTTTTGGCTATGCTAAAGGCTCATTTACAGGTGCTGAAACTGCCCACAATGGTCTTTTTGATGAAGCAAATAATGGCATGCTATTTCTTGATGAAGTTCATAGGTTGGATCCTAAAGGACAGGAAAAACTATTTTCTTATTTAGACAGCGGAGAAATAGCACCATTAGGTGAAGCAGCTAAAAAGAAGTCGCTAAATGTAAGATTAATTTGTGCTACTACAGAAGATATTAAGAGTAGTTTCTTGGCCACATTTATTCGTAGAATTCCAGTTCAAATTACAATGCCACCACTTTTTGATCGAACAACTAATGAGATTAGATCTTTAATAATATATTTCTTTATACTACATGCAAAAAAAATAAAGAAAAATATCAATGTTAATAATCATGTACTTTTAACTTTGGCCAATACTAAATATGAAAGTAATATTGGTCAACTAAAAAATGATGTCTTGCTTTCTGTAGCAAGTGCTCTTAGTAAAACAGAAAAAAATGATCAAAATAGTATTTATGTTAAATTGGCTGACTTGCCACAGGGAATTTTATTATCTGGTATTTCCTTCTCAAAAGAAATTTGGTCACGGAATAAAAAGAATATATTGATTAAACCAAATAGTAAGATTCAAGATTTTGTTGATAATTACGAAAGCACAAACTACATAGAGAAGACAATGAATCAAATTTTGTCTTTATATGACGAAGTTTCTTTTAATTCTTTTATCTCAAAAGCTTTTGCAAAATTAAATAACTTATGTGATTATCTTATTTTTAAGAAAAAAACTATGGACAAAGGTGAATTGCCCCTTAATCTAATTAAAAAAATGCTTAATCAAGAAGTTGGTTATCTTCAAGACGATTTACGAAATGATTTTAACGGCAATATTATTGTAGCTATTTCTTATTATTTTTATTTTAGACAAGAAAAACATTGGCAATTATCACAGAACCAAAGTAAAACAATAAAAAGAATTGTTAGCGAAATTAATGAAGTAAATTATACAAGTGAAGTTGTAGATACAATTTTAAATGTTGTAAATAATATGCTTAACTTGTATACCGATGATATCGATAAATTATTTTTAGCTATTTACCTGAGTGGGGCACAAAGAAAAAAGAGTTCAAATTTAGTTCATTGTATTCTTCTAGCTCATGGTTATTCGACAGCAAGCAGTATTGCCGATACTGTTAATAAAATTGCCGGTGAACCGTTACTTGATTCTTTTGATATGCCAATTGATATTTTACCGGAGGAGATAGCAAAAAAGGTATCGAACTATATCCATGTCAGACACGTGGTAAATGGCTTAATTCTAATGGTAGATATGGGTTCCTTAGAAAAAATTCCTGAACTATTGCAAATGGACTTAAATTTTCCGGTAGTCATATTAAATAATGTCTCCACACAATTAGCCTTATTTGTAGCTAATTATATAAAAGAGAGAAAGCCTATTGAATCCATCATCAATAAAATGGATGAGACAATTCATAATGATTATCGGATTATTTATCCAAAGATGGTTAAACAAAATGTGATTTTAGTATGCTGTACAACGGGCGTAGGCACTGCAAACAAAATTAAAAAAATGGTTGAGGAAAGTCTACCTTTGAAAAGTAAGGTTCAAGTAATGTCGTGTTCCTATAATTGGCTAAAATTAGAGGATCAAGAAATGGCCCTCAAAAGAAAATATAACGTTTTAGTCGTGATTGGAACAGCGGACCCGAAATACTACAATATTCCTTATATTTCCTTGGAAGAATTAGTAAGTGGATCAAAACTATCAACTTTAAAACGAATATTGAAGGGAATCTTGTCTGATAAGAATCTTGATCACTTTAATGAGTCTATTCTAAGAAATTTCACTATTGAACGGGTTATTAATTCATTAACGATTTTAGATACAAAAGAAGTCATCAAAAATATTGATTCATGTATTAAGTTAATGGACAAATATCTAAACGTAACACTTTCTAATACAACGATGATGGCCTTATTCGTTCATATTAGTTGTATGATTGAAAGAATTATTCGTAACCAAATGTTAGAAACACCACCCAATAATTTTAAGGAAACAGCTCAAAGTGTGAAAACTATAAAAAATATTAGAAGATCACTGCGACAATTGGAGAGAATATATAATATCAAAATTCCGATTACTGAAATTAAATACATTTATGATTTAATTTTTGATACCCAAAACAGTAACCTGGAAATTACAAATACTGAAGATTTTTGACAGAAATAAATTATCTAAAAAACTGTCAAAGAATACTCCAAAATTAAGCGGAAAGGCAACCAAATGAGGTTGCTTTTTTTTGACACTTAGTTGGCACAATAATTGCTAATAGTTTGGTGTAAGGACAAGATTCAGATAAGGAGGAATTAATTTGATTAAATTATTGCGAGTCGATCACAGATTGCTGCATGGGCAAGTAGCTTTTTCTTGGACTCAGGAACTAGGAGTTGATTGTATTCTAATTGCTAATAACGATGTCCCGAATAACGAGATCCGTAAGACAGCCATGAAACTTGCTAAGCCCCAAGGAGTTAAATTAGTGATTAAAAATATTTCTGATTCAATTAAAGCCCTAAAAAGTGGCGTGACCGATAAATACAAATTATTTATTGTTGTTGAGTCCGTTGCAGATGCTTATTCTTTAGCTACTGCATATCCTCAAATTAATCATATCAATTTAGGAGGAACAAAACCGGCAGATGGTACAAAGCAAATAAGTAAAGCTATCAATGTCACAAATGAGGATGAGAGCAAATTAAAGGAGCTGGTAAATCAAGGTTGTGAAATAGAGATTAGACAAGTGCCAAATGATAAAAAAGAATTATATAAGGAAATGATGTAGGTTCTAAATAATGAATAATAAAATTTCAAAGAGTCGTTTGGCAGCCATGAATTATTATTATAGAAACTATTCTTTTGAATATTTTTTAGATTCGGTTAGCCGAAACGGTTTAACTCAGATAGAACTTTGGACAAGTCCACAACATTTCTGGGTTGAGGACACAGGACATCAAAATGTATCTCAAATAAAAAAGAATGTTGCAGATCATAATTTAAAAATAATTTGCTTAACACCACAACAGAGTAATCCCAATTTATATAATTTGGCTGCTAAAAGTAAGCACTTAAGGGATGGATCTATTGCATATTTTAAGAACTTAATCGATGCTGCTGCAGAATTAGGTGTTCATATGATTGCATTAAATTCTGGCTGGGACTTTTATGATGAAGACCCCAAAAAAGCTTGGGAACGGTCGGTGAAAATGATGAAAACAGTAGCCGAATATGCTGCTAGTTGTCAAATTAAAATCGCTGTTGAAGCTTTGCAACCCGATGAGTCTCATTTGGTTAATTCAATCGTTGATCTTAAAACCTATATAGACGATGTTGATGAAAATAATGTGGGAGTAAACATCGATTTGGGAGCCATGGCTAGAAATAGAGAAACTATTTTACAGTATTTTACTGCTTTTGGCTCAAAAGTCATTCATTGCCATTTTGTTGATGGCAACCCAGTTGGTCATCGTTGCTGGGGTGAGGGCGAAAGAAATCCTGGTGACGATTTTCAGGCTTTTAATTCAAATAATTATCAGGGTGATTTTACGTTTGAATTTGGGCAATCTGAATACTTTTTAAACCCTGCGGCAGTGGAAAGAAAGTCACTAGCATTTCTAAGTCCTTTTTTAAAGTAAAAGATAGGAGAAAAAATGAGTAATTTAGGTACTGCATTACTGATTGGACTAGTAGGTTTTATTGGTCCCTTAGATTTTGCAATCGGTTCTAACATGTTAAATAGACCAATTATTTTAGGTCCTTTGGTAGGTCTGGTATTAGGAAATTTAACTCAAGGTATTATTATTGGAGCATCACTAGAACTAGTATTTATGGGAGCTATTTCAGTTGGCGCATATTTACCCCCGGATGTAATTGTAGGTGGAGTTTTAGGTACAGCTTTTGCAATTACTTTGGGAAAGGGCGTTGGTGCAGCAATCGCCATTGCCATGCCTATTGCAATGCTTTCACTGGCTATAGGGAATTTAACAAGTGTAATTTTTCCAGCAATTGCCCATATTGGTGATAGATATGCAAAAGAAGGCAAACCTGGTGGTATAACAGCTTCTATGTGGGGGATTGGCTTGATTGAATGTACCCGTCGTGGAATTTTGTGCTTTTTAGGCTATTATGCTGGAAGTGCAGGAATGAAGGCACTATTAAACGTCATTCCACAAAACATTATTGACGGTTTACAAGTAGCAGCAAATATGTTGCCCGCTATCGGTTTTGCTATCTTATTGGAAATGATTATTAATAAAACCATATTGCCATATTTCTTTTTAGGATTTTTGCTCTCGGCATATCTGAAAGTACCTGTATTAGGTGTTGCTTTATTCGGGCTAATTATTGTTATTGTTAAATTTCATTCAGATAAAAAACAGACTGTTTTAACCACATCTACTTCAACAAAAGAGGATACCAATTATGACGACGATTTCTAAAGAAAATAAGATAACCAATAAAGATTTAAGACAGATAATGTGGCGTTCCTTACCAATGGAATTTGGTTGGAACTATGAGAGACAAATGCACTTGGCATTTGCTTATATGATGGCCCCTTTAATGAAGAAGCTTTATCATAAAAATCAAAAAGAATACACTGAATCACTTGAAAGGCAGATGGAATTTTTTAATTGTACTCCACAATTAGTTCCTTTTATTGGCGGTGTAGTAGCTTCAATGGAAGAAAAGAATTCTGAAGATAAAGATTTTGATGTTTCCACTATTAGTGCTATTAAAACTGCATTGATGGGTCCATTGTCAGGAATAGGAGACTCACTGTTTCTAGGCACCTTGAGAGTTCTAGCAGTTGGTGTAGCTGCATCTCTTTCAATGAAAGGCAGTATTCTCGGACCAATTTTATTTTTGCTAATATACAACATTCCTGCATACCTTGTTAGGTATTTTGGAGTCAAGGCTGGATACAGTATGGGAACCAGCTATCTTGATAAAATTCAAAAATCGGGCTTGATGGATAAGTTTAAGGAGGCTGCTGGTATTCTCGGAGTTATGGTCATAGGAGCAATGACTCAAAATATGGTAGTTGTTAAAGTCGTAGCAAAATTTGGTACGGGTAAAACAGCAACTTCTTTACAAAGTGTTTTAGACAGCATATTACCAGGCGTACTTTCGCTATTAGTCCTGTATATATTTTATGTCCTGAACAAAAAGAAAATTAATGTCTTGTGGCAACTATTAGGTGCTACCATCATTGGGGTTTTGCTTACTGTTTGGGGAGTATTAGGTGTTTAAGTTAAATTGAAAAATATTGAGAAATTGAGGTATAAAAATGATTAATAAAAAGATTGACTATATTGACGATCCAAATGATACTTTTGAACAATACTTGGAGAAAGCAAAGAAATATAATTTTAGAGCAATATTTGCCAAACCGGAAAATGAATATGATATCGCTAAAGTGTCGTTAAAAGATACTGACATCATTATTGCTGGTGCGATAGATTTTCCTGAAGGCAGGATGGAACTTGATGAGAAAATGAAGCGGTTTGAAGATTATGCTGCCAAAAATTATGAAGAAGTAGATTACCCATTAAACCAAAAAAACGTTGAAAATAAAGATTTTGACGCTATAGAAAAGGAAATGTCGACAATTTCCCAATTTTGTAAGCAACACAATATTTGCGACAAAGTAATCGTTGAGATGTGTAAATTAGATGGTGATAATGCCGCCAAGGAAAAAATTTGTGAAATTGCAAATCGGGTTAAACCGGCCTTTTTAAAGACTTCAACAGGAAGAAGCTTTGGCGGAGCTAAGATTGAAGACGTAAAACTTATGAAAAGAGTTCTAGATCCTGCAATAAAAATAAAAGCTGCGGGCGGCATACATACTTATGATGAAGCAATGGGGTTTTTAAATGCTGGTGCATCAATAATGGGTGCAAGTGCAGGAATTAAAATTGTTGAGCAAGAAAGAGATTTAAAGAATGCGTAAATTTAACAAGCAAAAATTAGTTGACAGTATGACTGGAGCTCTTAATTTAAGAACCCAAATTAACAATGTTATTGATCCATTATTTAAAAAAGGAATAGATAATATATGCTGGCTGGGAATTGGAGGCACTTATGCTTCTGGAATGCAGGCTAATATTCACATGAAAGAAAAAAGTGCTCTAGAAACCTTTTATCAAAATGCGGCTGAATATGTTGTTACAGGTAATAAAAGAATTACCACAAAAACTTTGGTAATCATTTCTTCCGTTACGGGCAACACTAAAGAGATGGTTGATGCAGTAAAAAAGTTGAATAAAACTGGTGCTACAATTCTGGGCTTTATGGATAATCCTAAGGCTAACTTAGCTTCAATGTTAACATATTGTATTTCTTATCCTGAAAACGAACAGCTAAAATTTTTCATGGTAGGAGACCGTTTAATGTATTTAAATGGTGAATTCTCTGATTATGACGAACTTTATCAGGAAATGGATGCTCATTTTGCTCAAGACATTGCAGACATTGAGGAAAATGCAGATAAATTTGCTGATAAATTTGCTGAAAAACACCATGATGATGAAATTCATTATTTTGTCGGAGCAGGTAATCAATGGGGCGCCACTTATTCATATGCTATGTGTTACTGGGAAGAACAGCACTGGATTAGAACTAGAGCTGTTGAAGCAGCAGAATTTTTCCACGGTATGTTTGAAGTGGTTGATCGTGACACTCCTGTTACAGTTTATGTTGGCGAAGACAGTCAAAGGCAATTAAGTGTACGTGTTGCAAAATTTTTGCCAGAAATCTGTGGCAACTATACCATTATAGATTCTAAAGACTATGATTTACCCGGATTTTCAGAAAAATATCGTGGCACCTTGTCACCATTTGTTTTCCATGCAATTAATAATAGAATTGATGTTCATATAGAGCACATTAACCGTCATCCAATGGATATTCGGCGTTACTACCGCTGCTTAGATTATTAATTAGATAGAGCTAACTAATGGTTGGAGTAATTATTTGTACGCATGGCAGTTCTGCCCCAGAAATATTAAAATCAGCAGAAATGATTTGTGGTAAACAGGAAAACTGCCTAACTGTAAATTTTGAAAACGGGGAATCTTTAGATCAGCTAAAAAAAGAGTTGAGTCAGAAAATTGATCGGTTGAGAGGGATAATTATTTGCCTAACAGATTTAAAAGGGGGCACACCGTTTAATACTTTAGTGGGCTTACTAAAGAAATATCCAGGAATAGAAATTATTACTGGTGTGAATACTCCAATGCTGCTTGAATTGTTTATCAATCGTGATCAATTAGAAAAGGAACAATTACTTTCCGCAATAATTGAGGCCGGTAAAAGTGGTGTTTATCGCTATCAAAGTATCGAATCACCTATCCAAGATGATGAATTCTAAAATAATGAAGTATAGCAATTTTGCTATACTTTTTTTATTAAAGGGTTTATAATTAGGCAAAACAAAAGTGAAAGGGCTTTAAAATTAAAGAAGGCGATAGTAATGAGTAACTTTTTCAACGGCATAATATTCCAGAAAATTATGGGTGTCGTTTTGCTTTTGCTAGCTGGTTTTGAACTAATATCTAATTATAAATATACTAGAAGTATTCTACGAAATGGGACTAGTAATGGTTTTTCAATTTTGGCAATTGCTTTTGCTTTCTTTTTTGGGCTTGTTTTATTTTGTGGTGGAATTATTTGCTTGTTCTATCATTTTTAAATTTTGAATAGAAAAAAATTATAAGTTATTATCCACTTTAATTTAAAAACGTGGTAAAATTATTGTATAGTATAGTTACTAGTTTAAAAGAGGGTGTTAAAATGGCAAGCTTTTTAACAAGTGCAGCATTTTTAATGATTATCGCTGCGATTATGATGGCTTTAGGGTCTTATCAAGTAGTTAATAGTGTCGTTTATATCCACGGAATTTTACATAAGGGTACTAATAATGGCTTTATGCCTTTGGCAATGTGGACTTCTTTAGTTATTGGTTTATCATTGTTAATTGTTGGTATTGCTGCAATTGTTTTAGCTTTTAAAGGCTTTTAAGTAAGGCTATAACAGTTATCATTGTGAAATTAAATAGATACAATTGAACTATATTATGTAATATACGTAGTCGCTAAAATCTTACCGGCCACGTATATTTTATTTTCAGGCAAAAAGTAAGCCTTCATTAAATTTTCTGAAAATAGTAGAAAAATTAATAGACTTATTAGTAAGCGCTATTTTAAAAGTGCTATAATAGAAGAAATAAATATTAGGATACATTTTAGGAGGAAATTATTATTATGGCAGAACAAACTATTATGCTTAATTGCAGTGCCGGAATGAGTACATCTTTATTGGTTACCAAAATGCAGCAGGCTGCAAAGGATCAAGGTATTGATGCAAATATTTTTGCATGCCCTGCTTCAGAAGCTTCTCAACATATTGAGCAAGATCATCCAGACTGCATTTTACTTGGGCCACAAATTCGGTACATGGAAGATGACTTTAAGAATAAGGTAAAAGGTCAAGGAAAAGATGGTAACGATATTCCTCTTGGAGTTATTGATATGCGTTCATACGGTATGATGGACGGTAAGAAAGTATTGCAACAAGCTGAAGACTTGATTAACGGATAAGGGGATAACCATGGCAGAAAAACAAACACCTGAACAGAAAGAACAAGAAACTTTAGAAGCAGCTATGGGCCTTATTGCCAATGGTGGTAATGCTAAAAGTCTTGCATTTGAAGCTATCAGACTTGCTAAAAAAGGCGACATTGCAGGTGCTAGAGCTAAGCTGGAAGAATCCGATAAATCTCTTAACGAAGCACATAATTCTCAAACTGGAATGCTCACCAAAGAAGCTCAAGGAGACCATACAAAAGTTACTCTGCTTGTTGTTCATTCACAAGATCATTTGATGAATGCTATTACATTTAGAGATTTAGCTGGGGAAATGGTTGATCTTTATGAAAAGCTTTTTAATGCGAATGTATTAAAGAAAGAAGCAGACAAATAGACTTAATGAACAAAAGCAAATTGATTAATTTGTAAACGATACTGTTTTTGTAAAACGAGGCGTGGTTAGTTAATCGTGATGAATTTTTGCCCTTGTCTTAATTAGGTGAGTTTTATAATTATACTTTCTTACATTGAGTATTTTAGATCCATTATTTGGAAGTGAAATATGAAACAAGTAAAAATAGGTAAAAGTGATGTTTATACCAGTAAATTAGGTTTAGGGACGAATAAAGTCGGAGGACATAATCTGTTTAATAATTTAAACGAAAAAGATGGATATGACCTCCTGCGAGAAGCACTAAATCTAGGAATTAATTTCTTAGACACAGCCTATGTCTATGGTCTTGGTAGATCAGAAGAAATTATTGGTGATGTTTTGCAAGATTATGATCGTTCGAAAGTTATAATTGCCACTAAAGCTGCCCAAGATAAGTCGCAGGATATGGCCATTAATAACAGTGCTGAGTTTATTAAAAAAGCAGTTGACGAAGCATTATCACGACTGAAGACCGATTACATTGATATTTTTTATTTGCATTTTCCGGATAAAGAAACGCCTAAAGATGAAGCAGTCGAAACTCTGTCCGATTTAGGAAAAAAGCAGGAAAAATAAGAGCAATTGGTGTTTCTAATTTTTCATTGGATCAAATTAAAGAAGCTAATAAAAACGGTAAAGTTGATATTGTTGAAGATCAATTCAGTTTGGTTCACCAATCTCCAGTTAAAGAAGAATTAAAGTATTTACAGGAAAATAATATTTCCTTTGTGCCATTTTTCCCACTGGCTTCAGGACTGTTAACAGGTAAATACGCTCTAGCTGACTGGGACAAGTTTAAAAATAGTGATGGTGGACAGCTACTAGGTAATTTGGACAAGAAACAATATGATAAAGCAATTACGGGAATTGATGGGATTAGAAAGATCGCTGAAGATCATCAAGCAACTGTTACGCAAATTGTATTGGCTTGGTACATGGCAAATCCTGCAATAAATGTTGTGATTCCTGGAGCTCGTAATGCTGCCCAAGTTAGAAGTAACGCTGCAGCACTGAAGGTTGAATTGTCTCCAAGTGAATTTGAGCAAATTGATCACTTATTCAGTAGCTTTTGATAGTAAAAGTACATAGTCTAATTTTTAAAGTCTAAAAAAATACACGATTTCCAATAAATTGGCATCGTGTATTTTTTATGTTTTACTATTAGTTTAATCCAAATCTAGACCGTTTGAATTAATGACTTTTTTATACCAGTCGAATGAATCTTTACGTGAACGTTTCAAAGTGCCTTCTCCGGCATCGTTCTTATCAACATAGATAAAGCCGTATCGTTTGTCCATTTGACCAGTTCCAGCAGATACAAGATCGATTGGTCCCCATGGCAGATAACCCATTAAGTCCACGCCATCAATTGCAACTGCTTTTTCCATTTCAGAAATATGCTTTCTCAAATAATCAACTCTGTAATCATCATGAATGGAGCCATCTGCTTCAACTTTATCATAAGCTCCTAAGCCATTTTCAACGATAAACAAAGGTTTGTGATAACGATCAGTTAAGTGATTTAGAGCGATTCTTAATCCAGCTGGATCAATTTCCCAACCCCAGTCACTTCTTTCTAAAGTTGGGTTTTGGGTTATTGCCTTAGATAAGTCGTTTAATTCGTCCGGTTTAACGTTTTTAGCTGAAACAGTAGTTGTTTGGTAATAACTGAAAGCTACATAATCAACAGTTCCTTCCTTCAAAACAATTCTGTCTTCATCAGTAATGTCAGGACGATAACCATTTCGTTTAATATATGCTTCAACTTCTTTAGGATATTTACCAAAGACATGAACATCAGAGAACCAGTCACGACGCTGTTCAAACTTATCAGCTAACAACACATCGTCTGAAGAAGGAGTTAGTGGTCTAACAGGGGAGTAATTAATCATGCAACCAATTTGAAAATCAGGATTAATTTTATGTCCAACTTTAACAGCTAAAGCAGAAGCTACTAACTCATAGTGGGCTGCTTGATACATTGCGGCTTCTTTTTCCTTGTCAGTCATGCCATTAAAAATTATTCCTGAATTTGTTGCCATTAAAAAGTCTTCGTTATAAGCAGACTGATTATCAATTTCATTGAAGGTCATCCAGTACTTTACTTTATTCTTGTAGCGCTTAAAGCAAACTGTTGCAAAGCGCACAAAGAAATCAATTAATTTGCGATTGGTGAAACCATGATATTTTTTCACTAAATTAAATGGAATTTCAAAGTGAGATAAAGTAATTACTGGTTCAATACCATAGTGGTGGCAGGTATCAAACAAATCATCATAAAATTTTAAACCTGCTTCGTTAGGTTTTTCGTCATCGCCGTTAGGAAAAATCCTGGTCCAGGCAATTGAAGTTCTAAAGGCTTTAAAGCCCATTTCGGCCATTAATTTTATATCTTCTTTATAGTGGTGATAAAAGTCAATAGCACTGTGGTTAGGGTAGTTCTTGCCGGGAATAATCCCATCAGTAATTTCGCGCGGTTTAGTGGCAGAGCCAACAGTCATGACATCGGCAACTGACATCCCCTTGCCATCTTCATTCCAGGCGCCTTCTAATTGATGAGCAGCAACAGCACCGCCCCATAAGAATCCCTCTGGCATTTTTGCTGAATACATTTTTATCTCCTTTTTAATATTTTTGTGATAGCGTTAACAGCTATATTTTATACAATTGCTACCTAATCTTCAAGTAACATTAACACTAGCTTTATTGCAAAAAAAAAGGCTATAATTGTTAATATAATATCGTAAAGGACTGGAAAATATGACAAGCAAATCTTCTAATCAAAGTGATGTTGAGCGTAAAAAGCATGAAGATAGTATCAAATATCTTTATTTTAGCCGTTATTTAATGGTTCGTTATAGCATAGTCATCTTTCTCTTTGCCAATCTGTTTTGGTTGTTAATTTTAGTTGAATACCAGAAATTACCGGGAATAATTTTAGCTGGTTTAATGACTATTTTGTCCGGAATTGCTGCCATCGAACAGCTGACTAAAATGCATAATCGCAAGAGCGATGTGCCGATTACCAGAATTTATTTATGGATTCAAATTATTGTTAATTTATTGCTGGCTTGCAGTTTATTTATACCTTTCAAAAAACAAATTCTACCCTTTATCACTGATCAAAATTCAGTCTACTTTATGGTTGCGTTTCTTTTAGCGGGTATTTTGCTGGCTTATTTTTGTGAGCGCAGAATACATAATATTAATATTGGAAAAGATAAATATTTGAATGCTATTAAGGCAGTAGAAAAAAATAAATAGTTGCATTTTTTATGATTACGCTTACAATAATTATTATAGTCAATTAATTATGGTTGATTAATAATAATTATTTAGAGGGAGTATTTTTTATGGCTGGAACAAATAAAAAACCAATAAAAGATCGAATTGCTGAGGTGGCAGGTAAGTTTGCTGCAACGCGGTTCGTCAGGGCTATTATGGACGCCGGTTATAGTGTGATTTCATTTTCCATTATTGGATCCATTTTCTTGATTTTGACAGTGTTGCCGAAAGCTATACCTGTTCCCGGATTTGCTGCTTGGTATGCGGGGACAATAGGACGTTTTACTAACCTGTTTCAGTCCGTTTACAACGCCACGATGGGTATTATTGCGCTGGTTTTCTCAGGTACTTTTGCTTATTCCTATACCAAGATTTATCGTGATGAAGAACACTTAAGTTTAATTCCTATTGATGGCTTAATGATGTTTTTAATGGGTTTCTTCATTACTGTTGCTGAATTAGTATGGAAAAACGGTAGAGTTGAATTTATAACTTTATTTACTAAAGATAAAATGATTGCTGGAGGTTACCAAGCTTCTCCATTAGCTGGTATTTACCGTATCGGTGCTGTCGGTATTTTTATCGGTCTGGTTGTAGCTTGGATAACGGTACAAATATACCGCTTTACTATTAAACATAACTGGCAAATAAAAATGCCGGATTCAGTACCATCAGGTGTTGCAAACTCCTTTAGTGCAATGATTCCAGGCTTTTGCGTTGCTGTAGTTATGTCAGCGATAAATATGGCTTTAGTTATGGCTGGGACTGACTTATTCAACGTTCTGTTTATTCCATTCTCATTTATTAGTGATATTGCTGATACTTGGTGGGGCTTTTTAATCATTCTTTTCCTTATTCACTTCTTATGGTGGTTTGGAATTCATGGTGCAACGATTATCAGCTCCTTCTATTCACCAATTGTTTTAGCTAATATGCAAGCTAATGTTAATCAAGGTGCTCACCACGTTTTTGCGGGTGAAATCTTAAATGCCTTTGTTACAATTGGTGGTTCTGGTGCTACCTTGGGTGTCGCTATTTGGCTGGTATTACGGGCACGTTCGACACAGTTAAAAGAATTAGGTAAAGTTGAAATTGTGCCAGCTGTTTTCAATATCAACGAACCAATTCTTTTCGGTCTGCCAATTGTGTATAATATTGATTTGTTTATACCATTTATTTGTGCACCTATGGCTTCAGGTCTGGTAGCTTATTTAGCAATTGCCGCAAAGATTGTTCCGGTCATCATAGTACAACAGCCTTGGCCAACACCTGTTGGTTTAGGTGGTTATCTTGCTACTACAAGTTGGCAAGGAGGAATTTTGGCGATAATATGTGCTATAGTAGCGTTTCTAATCTGGTACCCGTTCATTAAGCATTATGATAATGTTACTCTCAAGAATGAAAGGAATAACGCAACTCCTGATGCTGCTTAATACTAAATTAAAAAAATACTAAACAATATTTTAGTATTAAGAGCGCTTACTCGTTATAATAAAAGTGTAGTCGTATTATCTGAATGTGGAGGAATTTTTTATGAAATATCCAAAAACCAAAGAAGTTTTAAACCAATTAGTTGCTGATCTGACACAACTGCATATGGTTGTTCATCAACACCATTGGTATATGCGTGGTAATCGCTTTTTGAAATTACACCCATACCTTGATAAAGTAATGGATGAATTAGCTGATCAATTGGATCAGGTTTCAGAGCGTCTAATTACCCTCGATGGTTCTCCAGTTTCTACACTAAGCGAAATAGCAGCTAAAACTAAGATTCCCGATGAAAAAGGTAATTGGAATGAAACTATTGACGAGCGTTATGCAAAAATTATTGCTGATTACCATTACCTTGATCAACTATATGAAGAAGGAATCAAAGTCAGTGATGAAGAGGGAGATTACTCAACAAATGATATGCTGACTGGCTTCCACTCAGATGTTGAAAAACGTATTTGGATGATGTCTGGTGAAATTAACAAGGCTCCTGAAATTGATCCTGAATAATAAATAAAATTCAAAAAGCAGTCCATGACTGCTTTTTTTATGTCCTGTTATTCTGCTATTTTTGCTATAATGAATTTGAACTACTGGTTAATAATTTGATTTTAGAAAGCACGGATCATGGATAAAGAAGAACAGGATAGGTTAAAAAAACTAGCTGCTGTAAAAGCTGCTGAATTAGTTAAGCCGAAAATGAAATTGGGAGTCGGAACCGGCTCTACAGTCGCTTTTTTAATTGCTGAATTAGGCAGAAGAAAAAAAGAAGGGCTTAATCTAGCAGCAGTGGTGACAACTTCGAGTAGAAGTAAAAAACAGCTGGAAAGTTATGGCTTCCATGTTGCTGAATTGGCAACTGTGGACCAACTTGACGTAACTATTGATGGTGCAGACAGAATAGCCGCTAATTTTGATGGCATCAAAGGTGGTGGCGGAGCCTTAACTATGGAAAAAAATGTTGCGGTTAATTCACGCCAAGTAGTTTGGATTGTGGATGAATCTAAAATGGTTGACCACCTTAGCGGCTTTCCATTACCAGTTGAAGTTTTGCCAATTTCGTGTGTGCAAAACTTCAAACTTTTTCAGGCTGAAGGACTGAATCCTCAATGGCGGATGTCTGGAAATAAGCGTTTTGTCACTCATTATGGTAATTATATTATTGACTTAAACATTGATCCTATTCCGGTTCCTAGCGGCTTAGCTGATTATCTGGATCATACTGTAGGTGTTGTTGAGCATGGCCTATTCTTAGGAATGTGCAATGAAGTTATTATTGCTCATGCTGATGGCAATATTGAAGACCGCAAAAAATAAATTTACGAGTTAGCCTAAGATTTTGTTTTTGGCTAACTTTTTTTTAAGAGCAACTGGAAGCTAAATTTGGTATCATAGTGCTATAACGATTTTAAAAGAGGATTCTTATGATAAAAAAACCTTTGATAATTAGTACCGATCCCGGAATTGATGATGTAGTAGCATTGACAACAGCCTTGTTTGCTCCTGAACTTGATGTAAAGCTGATTGCTGCGACTTGGGGCAATGTTCCGCTTAAAAACACTTTGACTAATACCTTGAAATTGGAAACTTTTTTGCAAACTAAAGTGCCAGTAGTGAGTGGAGCACAAAGACCTTTATTACGAGACCAAATTGATGCTTCTGATGTTCACGGCAAAAGTGGACTGGCTGGTTTTGATTTTCCTGAACCTGATTATAGCTTATTAAAAGCAGGTTTAGCTGCAGGAGCAATACATGAGGTAGTAGCTAATAGTAGCGAGAAGGTAACTTTAATGCAGATCGGCCCAGCAACTGATTTTGCCCTTTATTTTAGACAGTTCCCGGAAGATTTACCTAAAATAGAACAATTGGTAATTATGGGCGGTGCAATCGGCCGTGGAAACTGGGGTCCATATGCGGAATATAATGTTGCGGGTGACCCTGAAGCAGCACAAATTGTTTTTTCAAGTGGCATAAAAATTTTATTGGCACCACTGGAATTAGGTCATCAAGCCTATGTTACTCCGGAGGTCTTAACGCAAATTAAGAAAATAGGCAGAACTGGGAATATGCTTTATCATATTATGGACAAGTTGCAAGATCACACTAAAACTAATGGTCGAGAAGTTTATGATGCGCTGGCATCTGGAATGCTGGTAAAACCGGAAATGTATACTTTTAAACGGGCTTATGTTGTGGTAGATACTAAGAGTCCTAGTGCTTATGGCGCATCAATGATTGATTTTGATAACTTTTTTGGTCAGCCAGCAAATGTTCAAGTTGGTGTGAAAATTGACCGTAAACAATTTTCCGAATGGCTAATTGCAGCCATCAAAGAAGTAAGTAATTGAGGTAGATAATGGCAGATTTCGTTTATCGTACTGTGATGCGCGATATCAAACAAAATATTTTGGATAACAAATATGAAGGAATGCGTCTTCCAGATGAGCGTAGTCTAGCTGAACATTACCAGGTAAGTCGCTCATCAATGAAAAGGGCAATGGAGCTGCTGTCTCAACAAGGCATTGTTTTTAAAAAAAGGGGTAGTGGCACATTTATTAATCCTTTATACTTAAAAAATCAGTCATTGTTTCGATATGAAGGATCAAATTTAGGGTTGACAGATAGCCTTAAAGTCCCAGGAAAAAAGCAGGGTATTAAGCTGCTTTCTTTTAATGTGATTAAAACACCCGCTGGAATAGCTCAGGACTTGTTTCTTAAAGAAAATGACTTTGTTTATGAATTTAAAAGACTTCGTTTTTTGGATGAACAGCCCTTTTTAATAGAAACAGGCTATGTACCTATTAAAATAGTTCCTGAACTCAAACCTGAGTACTTAAAAAAGTCACTTTTTAATTACTTAGAGGATTCACAAAATAAGGTAGTAACTAAAGCCTTTCTTAATATTACTGTTGAACCATCTGATAGGGATGATCAGGCAAGGCTTAATTTGAAGTCTACTGAACCAGTTGGAGTAATGGAAGGTATTTTCTTTTTAGATGATGGTACTCCATTTGAAGTTTCAACCATGCGCATTCATTATCAATACATGCGCTTTAATACTTTTGTTAATTTGAATAAATAAAAAGGCAGGCAAAAGCCTGCTTTTTTTGGATACATTTTATATAAAAGAAAAAATCAAACATTGCTAAATTGTTGCATATCCGTGAGCCGACCAGTATAAACAAAATTTAAGTTAATCTTTTTTGTTTTGTCACTTAAATCTTGTAGAAGTTTTTGCTGCATAGTTGTTAAATGCAAATGCTGCAGCACAACTCTAGCTTGAATATACATAACTAATTTTCCAGTATATTCTAAAGGATGGTCTTGGATGTCAAATTTGCGTATTACCATTCCAATGGCGTCACGAATTTGCTTATATTTATTGATATTCAATTCATTATATATATTAGAGTAAAAACTCTGATAAAACTGATCTAAATCCTGATATACTTCTTCGATTAGTTGTTGCTGCTTTTTTAAAAACAAACTACCAAAAAAGTTACGCATAACCTCACTTCCTTAAAACCGATATGATTTGGGTCTTCGGTGAAAAATTTTTCTCAAATTTTTCTGGCAAAGGCAAATCTGTGATTAAAACGTCAATTTCACTAAGTGGAATTGACATGTAAGGAGAAGAATTTTCACTATCAAACTTATATTTTTCTGCAACCACAACAACTTGCTTTGCTCTGGAACATGCGGTTTTAATTAACTCCGAATCGCTCATTTTTGCTGAATAAATACCGTCATCTTTGACGTTGGAGGTGCCAATGAAGGCAGTGTTAAAACTTATTCTATGTAAAAGATCAAGTGAAGATACAGAATAATTAAACCTATGCTCTTTATCAATTTTCCCTCCCAGCAGTCTTACACTTGGTAATTTTGTTTGCATCAAAGCTAGTGAGTTGTCAATTGAATTAGTGACTATTTGCAAATCTGTACCACAAATTAATTCACACAATTTTTTAAGAGTAGTTGAGGGACCAATAAAATCGCACTGGTTAGGATGTACAAAACGTCTAGCCATCTGAGCCATTTTAATTTTGATAGGTGAATCAATTTGGTTTCTGGTAAGAAAATTGGGCACCTCATTTTCATCAATGGCAATTAATCCGCCATGAACTCTGATTGCTTGTCCAGTTGAGGTTAATCGAACCACGTCTCGTCGAGCAGTGTCAAAAGAAATATTGAAATAGCGTGCTAAGCTGCGGGTTCGTAAATGTTTTTCATTTTTAAGCATTTGCTTGATTTTTAACAGACGGTCTTCCTGTGTCATCATACTTCTCCTTTAAATAAATTAACACTACAGTAAATAATATTTAACTACTTTTTCAGCGTTTAGCTATAAAAATAAGTACTTATCAGTATTTGAGCATAAATATGCTGATCTGTAAATAAAAAGTAGAGGAACAATAGTGTTTTTACTGTACTGATTTTAAGCAAACGCGTTTTTACAAAATTGGGACGAACCAATTTTTAAAATGGTTGAACTTTATTTGAAACTTGCTATAATATGTTTATAAAATGAAATTAAGCTAGACAACTAAGGGAGAATTAAAATGACAGTTGATTATGATTCAAAAGAATTCCTTAAAAGCGTTGACGCTCATTGGCGGGCTGCAAATTATTTATCAGTCGGTCAGCTTTTCTTAATGAGCAATCCATTATTAAAACATGATTTAAAAGCAAGTGAGGTAAAACCTAAGCCAATTGGTCACTGGGGTACTATTTCGCCGCAAAACTTTATTTATGCTCATTTAAATAGAGTTATTAAAAAATATGGTTTAAATATGTTCTATATTGAAGGCTCGGGTCACGGTGGTCAGGTTATGGTTTCAAACTCATATCTTGATGGTTCATATAGTGAACTTTATCCTGAAATTCAACAAGACGAAAAGGGCATGGCCAAGCTATTTAAACGCTTTAGTTTTCCGGGTGGCTCCGCTTCGCACGCTGCACCTGAAACTCCAGGATCAATGCATGAAGGTGGAGAATTAGGTTATTCACTTTCTCATGGTACTGGTGCAATTTTAGACAATCCTGATGTGATTGCCGCTGTGGAAATCGGTGATGGTGAAGCTGAAACTGGACCGCTTGCTGCCAGCTGGTTCAGTGATAAATTTATTAACCCTATAAAAGATGGAGCTGTATTGCCAATCTTGCAAATTAATGGTTTTAAGATTTCCAATCCAACTATCGTTTCCAGGATGTCAGACGAAGAACTGACCAAGTACTTTGAAGGTATGGGCTGGCATCCTTATATCATTTCCGCATATAATGGCGGTGAATTTGACGGTTATAAAGACCATATGCAAGTTCACAAAGAAATGGCCAAATTAATGGATACTGTCATTGAAGAAATTAAGGCTATTCAAAAGAATGCACGTGAAAACAATGATTTAACCTTACCTCACTGGCCAATGATTATTTTCCGCGTGCCTAAGGGTTGGACTGGTCCAAAGAAAGACCTTGACGGTAATCCAATTGAAAATTCATTTAGAGCACACCAAATTCCAATTCCAGTTGCTCAAGATGATATGGAGCATAAAGATATGCTCGTTGACTGGCTTAAGAGCTATAAACCAGAAGAACTATTTGATGAAAATGGTACACCAACTGCATTGGTAACAGCGGATAATGTTGCTGGTGATAGTCGAATGGCTATGAATCCAATCACTAATGCTGGTGGTGAAAAAACTAAGCGCCTTAGCTTGCCTGATTATCGTAAGTATGCTTTGAAATTTGATCAACCAGGTTCTATTGAAGCTGAGGACATGACCGAATGGGCTAAGTACTTAAATGAAATCGCTGAACTTAATCCAAATACTTTCCGTGGCTTCGGACCAGATGAAACTAAGTCAAATCGCTTGTTTAAGTTCATTGATGAACAAAAACGGCAATGGGAAAGCTCTGTTCATACTCCTAATGATGAAAACTTGGCACCAAGTGGGCGTTTAATTGATTCTCAATTATCAGAACACCAGGATGAGGGCTGGCTTGAAGGTTATGTTTTATCAGGTCGTCATGGCTTCTTTGCTACCTACGAATCATTTGGTCGTGTTGTAGATTCAATGCTGACCCAGCATATGAAATGGTTAAGAAAAGCTAAGGAACAGTATTGGCGCAAAGATTACCCATCACTTAACTTTATTGCAACTTCAACTGTGTTCCAACAAGACCATAATGGTTATACCCACCAAGACCCAGGTATATTGACTCACATGTATGAAAAGAATCGTCCTGATTTAGTTCATGAGTATCTGCCTGCTGATACTAACTCATTGTTGGCAATTTCCCAAAAAGCTTTCACTGATCGTGAATGTATTAATATTTTGGTAACTTCTAAGCAGGAAAGACCACAATGGTTCTCAATTGATGAAGCAACTCGTATTGCAAATCACGGCTTATCTTACATTGATTGGGCTTCAACTGACCATAACTCAAAACCTGATGTTGTGTTTGCTTCAACTGAAACTGAACCAACAATGGAATCTCTTGCCGCAATCGATATTTTGCACAAGAATTTTCCTGACCTGAAAATTCGTTACATCAATGTTATTGATGTTATGAAGCTAATGAACACCAAGGATAATCCAGAAGCAATTTCAGATGAAGAATTTGAGCAATTGTTCCCAAGCGATGTGCCAGTGATTTTTGCATGGCACGGTTACAAAGCTATGATGCAATCTATCTGGTTTGGTCGTAAACGCAGCAACGTTCACATTCACTGCTACGAAGAAGAAGGCGACATTACTACTCCATTTGATATGCGGGTAGTTAACGAACTTGATCGCTTCCACCTAGCTAAAGATGCCATTTTAAGTGTTCCTCGTTATGCTGAAAAGAGTGCAGGCTTTGTAGCAGAGATGGACAGATTGCTTGCTAAGCATCACCAATACATTCGTGATAATGGCAAAGATATGCCTGAAGTTACAGAATGGCAATGGACAGGTCTTAACTAACAGAATATGAGCGAAGGCAGTTTCTAAGTAATAGAAACTGTTTTTGTTTTAGCTAATTTTAATAGTCTTATTCTTGTTAAAAATAAAAAATTTATTTATAATAAGTATCATCATGAGGGAGTAACAGCAATTACTTGCGATAAGCCCAACACCCGAAGGAATACTTCTGGACTTATCTTAAATAGTGAGACTTGTGTGTGTTAAACATAGGGGTCTCTTTTTTGTTAGTAGGAGGTAACAATGCCCCAGAAATTTTATAACCAAGAAATTGAAAATGTAGCTCAAGAGTTGTCAACATCAACTAGTCAGGGTTTAAAGACCAGTCAGATTAGTGCCTTGCGTGCAAAATATGGCACTAATAGTTTGGCAAGTAAAAAGAAAATTAGTATTTGGCAACGTTTTTTGGCTCAATTCAAAGATTTCATGATCATTGTTTTGATAGTTGCAGCGCTACTTTCAGGCTTTGTCGCACAAGAATGGACAGATGCTGCAATAATTATGATTGTGGTTATTTTGAACGCGGTCCTAGGTGTTTTCCAAGAAACACGTTCGGAAGAAGCAATTAACGCATTAAAGAAAATGGCTACTCCCAATGCTCATGTTCGTCGAGATGGTCAGATTGTTGAAATTCCCAGTCCAGAATTATTGCCAGGTGATGTTGTTTTACTTGAAGCAGGTGATGTAGTTCCAGCGGATTTGCGTTTAACTGTTACTAAGAGCCTTAAAATTGAAGAATCTGCTTTAACCGGTGAATCAGTTCCAGTTGACAAAAATGTTGAGCCTATTAATGATGAAAAGGTAGCACTCGCAGATCAGGATAATATGGCTTTTGCCAATACCAATGTGACCTATGGCCGCGGTGAAGGTATAGTTACTGAAACGGGAATGAACACTGAAGTCGGTAAAATTGCCACAATGCTTAATAACACCGATGAAACTGATACCCCATTAAAGCGCAATCTTAACCAGTTAGGTAAAACGCTAACGATCATGATTCTGCTAATTTGTGCTGTGGTATTCGTTGTAGGCTTTTTTACCAAAAAAGGAACGGAGCCAACAGATAAATTGGCAATCGATATGTTCTTGGTTGCCGTGTCACTTGCAGTTGCAGCTATTCCAGAAGGATTGCCGGCTATTGTTACTATTATTTTGGCATTAGGCACGCAGGTGATGGCCAAGCATAATTCGATTGTGCGCAAGTTACCCGCTGTTGAAACCTTAGGTGCAACAGACATCATTTGTTCCGATAAAACTGGTACACTAACCCAAAATAAAATGACAGTTGAGCAGATTTATTATGATAATCAAGTACATAAATCTTCCAGCAGCATTAGCCACGATAATCATGCTTTAATGGCGATGGTTTTAGCTAATGATTCTAAACTTGATGAAAATAATCAATTGCTGGGAGATCCTACCGAAACTGCCTTAATTCAATATGCACTTGATCAAAAGATAGATGTGCATAACTTAATTACAAGTCATAAAAGACTGCAGGAAGTGCCGTTTGATTCTGGCCGTAAACTGATGAGTACCGTCATTGAGGACAATGGAAGTTACTTTGTAGCAGTTAAAGGAGCACCGGATCAGCTGCTGAAACGAGTAACTCGGATTGAACTAGACGGCAAAGTTAGTGCAATTAGCGAAAAGCAAAAAGACGAAATTATGCTTGCTAATCAAAATATGGCTAAAAATGCGCTGCGAGTTCTGGGCCTAGCCTATAAGCCGGTTGAGAAGTTATATGATGATCCTTCAACTAATAATGTTGAACAAGATTTAATTTTTGCAGGTTTGGTTGGAATGATCGACCCGGAACGTCCAGAAGCCAAAAAGGCCATAGTTGAAGCCCATAATGCCGGAATTAGAACTGTTATGATTACAGGTGACTTTCAGGTAACTGCACAGGCGATTGCGGAAAGATTAGGGATTTTAAAACCTGGTGAAGATGAACGAGTTGTTACCGGTGCACAACTGGATGAATTTAGTGATGAATACCTGGAAAAACACGTAGCAGATTTTAACGTTTATGCCAGAGTTTCACCCGAACATAAAGTCCGCATTGTCAAAGCATGGCAGGCGCAAGGTAAAATTGTGGCAATGACAGGTGACGGCGTTAATGACGCTCCTAGTTTGAAGCAGGCTGATATTGGGATAGGTATGGGGATTACCGGTACCGAAGTATCAAAAGGGGCCAGTGATATGGTTTTGGCGGATGATAATTTTGCTACGATCGTTGAAGCTGTCAAACAAGGACGTAAAGTCTTTAGCAATATCCAAAAGGCCATCCTTTACTTGATGAGTTGTAATGTTGGTGAGGTTCTAACAGTGTTCATGATGACCATGTTAGGCTGGGATATCTTAGCTCCTGTTCAACTATTGTGGATTAACTTAGTTACGGACACGCTGCCAGCCATTGCTCTCGGCCTTGAACCAGTTGAAAAAGGTATCATGAAACGGACACCACGGGGTAAAAAATCAAACTTCTTTAGCGGTGGAGTCGCGAGCTCGATTGTTTACCAGGGAATTTTAGAAGGTGCTATTGTTTTAACTACTTACCAGTTAGGATTAAATTTTGGCCCTCATATAAATAATGCTAACTTGCAACATGGTGATGCATTAACTATGGCCTTTCTTACCTTAGGCTTAATTCAACTGTTTCATGCTTTCAACTCTAAGTATATTCACCAATCTATTTTTTCAAGAAGAACCTTTGCCAATAAATGGTTTAATTGGGCAATATTAATTTCTGCCGTGGTAATGGCGGCAGTAGAGTTGCCGTTTATGACAAAATTCTTTGATGTCACAGAATTAAATTCCACACAATGGTTGATAGTTTTAGGTGCTGGAATCTGTATGATCGTGATAGTTGAAATTGTAAAAGCATTTCAACGTCTAACGGGCAAAAAATAAAAGTATCTTTAAAATAAAAAGCTCCGCAATCTTAATTTAGATTGCGGAACTTTTTTAGTTTATTTTGAAACAAGATCAGCTATTTTTTGTAAATATTCAGCATCAATTTGATCAAATCTATTGAAACTGTTGCTGTCAAGGTCAAGAACTGCAAGTAAGCTTTTATTTTTGATAAGCGGAACGACAATTTCAGAATTTGTAGCCGCATCACAAGCAATATGACCAGTAAATTCGTGAACATTAGGTACGATTTGAATTTGCTGAGTTTTTGCAGCGACACCGCAGACCCCTTTTCCGATTGGAATATGCATGCAGGCAATGGGTCCCTGAAAAGGTCCTAAAATTAATTCGTTGTCTTTAAAACGATAGAAGCCTGCATAACTAACATCAGGTAAACTATTGTAAAGAAGCGAGCTAATATTACTCATATTGGCAATTAAATCATGCTCATTTTGGAGCAAATTGCTAGCCTGTTTCGAAATTAAGTTATAATCTTTTATCTTATCCATAAGTTTTCTCCTAATGAGATTTTAAGCTAATTTGACCCTTTTTAAAAGTGCCAATCTGTAATTAAAAATACATTTCTCACAGTTATTTTTAATGATAAATTGCATTTTTTGATAAAAAAATATTAGTATTGAACATACAATATAACCATTTTTATTTAATATTTGCTTATATGGCGGGCAGAAATAGACTTTCATTTTAACGTGAATCAAACAGAGCGTTGTCTAAATTTTTATTAAAAAAACTGTATTACTTTTAAAATTCTTAACCGCTATAGTAAAATAGAAACTACAACTTATTATTTCATGCATTGACTATGAAAGGGGCGATGACAATGTCGATGATAGAGTTCCATAACGTGCAAAAATTTTATGGCCATTTTCATGCACTGCACGACATTAATTTAGAGATTGATCAAGGTGAAACGGTGGTTCTGATCGGGCCATCCGGTTCCGGTAAAAGTACGCTTGTACGGACCGTTAACGGACTTGAATCAATCCAGAAGGGTAAGTTGATAGTTAACGGTCACGATCTCTCTGATCCAAAGACTAATCTCAATATCTTACGTAGTGATGTGGGGATGGTTTTCCAGCACTTTAATTTATACAAGAATAAAGATGTACTGGAAAATATTATGCTAGCACCCAGAATAGTAAGTCATATTCCTGAAGAGGAAAATAAAAAACAGGCGTTAGACTTGCTGGATATGGTTGGACTAAGGAAATGGGCACATAATATGCCTTCACAGATTTCTGGTGGTCAAAAACAGCGTGTTGCAATAGCACGAACTCTGGCAATGAAGCCAAAGCTTATTTTATATGATGAACCTACGTCTGCTCTTGATCCGGAAATGATTGATGATGTTTTACAAGTTATAAAAAAGGTTACCAACGAAAGTGGTATGACCTCATTAATTGTTACTCACGAAATGGGCTTTGCCAAAGAGGTTGCCAATAGGGTTATCTTTATGGACCAAGGTCGGATTGTTGAGGATGATGACAGCGAGAGCTTCTTTAAACAGCCAAAGACGGAGCGGGCACAACAATTTTTGAGTAAAATTATTTCTCACTAAGGAGGCCAATTATGAAAAAGAAATTTTGGCTACTTCCTTTATTGGCATGTATTTTAATGTTAACTGGCTGTGGTAAAAGCGTTAATGATCAATCCGTTTTAAAAAATGCTAAGCAATCTAATACGATTGTTTGGGGTGTTAAAGGTGACGTTAAGCTTTTCGGTTTAATCGATGTTCGTGATGGCCAGCAAAAAGGTTTTGACGTTGATATGGCTAAACATATTACGAAGCATATTTTAGGTCCTCAGGGTAAGGCAGAATTTGTCACTACAACCTCTCAATCCAGAATTCCTCTGTTAAAGAATGGTAATGTGGATGCTGTGATTGCTACTATGTCAATTACGCCAGAACGTAAAAAGATTATTTCTTTTTCAAAATCTTACTTTGATGCTGGTCAATCTCTGTTAGTTCCTAAAAACTCTTCAATTAAGAGTACCAAGGATCTAAATGGTAAGACAGTTATCGGTGTTGTGGGTGCCAACTCGGTTGCAAACATTAAAAAAGTAGCTCCTAAAGCAAAAGTGATTGAATTGCAGGATTATGCTCAAGCGATGAATGCACTGAAGTCGCACCAAGGGGATGCTCTAACTACTGATAACGGAATTTTATTTGGGTTGGCAGTGCAAAATCCGGGCTACGAAGTTCGTGGTGGTACCTTTACTGTTGAACCATACGGTGTTGCGGTTAATAAGGGACAAACCTCATTTACCGAAGCTGTAGACAAGGCAGTTCTTGAAATGCAGCATAACGGTGAATATAATCGCTTAATTAAAAAGTGGTTTGGCGATGTTCCAGGATTTAAGTATAAGGAGCTGTATCGCCGATGATTAATATTTTTGCAAAATTCAGCAGCCAACTATTGGTAGGCTTAGGCTGGACAGTATTATCTAGTATAATTGCTCTATTTTTCAGTTTAATAATTGGAACAATATTTGCAATTATGGAAGTTCTTCCAAGTAAAGTAATGCGTGTAATTGGACATGCTTATGTTGAAATTATGCGTAACATTCCTTTGCTTGTCATCACTATGTTTTTCTATCTAGTAATTCCGATGTATGTTGTCAAAATCAATGGCTTTACTGCAGGAACTATTGGCTTAACACTCTATACTTCTGCTTTTATCGCAGAGACGATCCGTTCAGGTATTCAATCGGTCTCTAACGGACAAATGGAGGGAGCCAGATCAACCGGTATGACCTATTGGCAGGCAATGCGCTATATTATTTTGCCTCAGGCATTTAAAATAGTCATTCCGCCTTTAGGAAACCAATTTGTTAACTTGGTTAAAAACTCTTCAGTTTTAGCCTTTGTTGCAGGATTTGATTTGATGTACCAGGCAAACTCAATTGCGTCTACTACTTTCGATACCATTAACAGTTATTTAGTTGTAGGTGTTTTATACTTGATTGTTACTTTGCCAATTAGCTATTACATGCGACACTTAGAAAAGAAATTAGGTTAGAAGGAGGTATTAAAAAATGCAAAATTGGATTAATGCCTTTTCATGGCTTAATGTACGCTTTTTGTTAATGGGCCTCTGGGTAACTATTTATATTTCTGTAATTTCAGTTATCTTAAGTTTCATTTTTGGCTCAATTTTAGGCATAATCAGGTATTCTAAGATTAAGTATGTTTCACAGGTTGTAGGCTTTGTAATTGATATTATTCGTAATATTCCGTTACTTCTAATTATCTTCTTCACTTACTTTGGACTACCTAACTTTGGTTTAAGGCCAGAAACGATTCCAGCGGCTATAATCGCTATGACTGTCTTTGAATCGAGTATGATTGCTGAAATTGTACGTTCGGGTATTCAGTCTGTTTCTGTTGGTCAAATGGAAGGGGCTCGGTCTACAGGAATGTCATTTGTACAAGCACTATGGCATGTTGTTTTGCCACAAGCTTATAAGAATATGGTTCCTGCAATTATTAGTCAGTTTGTTTCCCTTATTAAGGATACATCCCTCGCAACGATTATTGTTGTTCCTGAAATGATGCAACATGCACAAGTTATTTACGGACAAAATGCAAACTATATCTTACCAATGTTTGCTGCACTTGCAGTTTTGTATTTTGTGGTTTGTTTTACATTGTCAATAATTGGTAATGTAATCGGTAAGCATTTGTCTTAAAGGAAGATCGATTTATTATTTAAAGCATTTCACTAATTGTGAGGTGCTTTCTTTAATATTTAAGAAGCTGTTAGAAATAATTATTATTAGATAATCATATATGTTAAAATACTAGCTAAAGATAAAAACTAAATTTAAAAGGGAGAACTTATGCCACGTCCTAAGACCAAACAAGAGTTAGTAGATGCAAGTAATTCATCTTACCAAAAGATAGTTGCTTTGATTTCTGAGTTGCCGGAAGATGCTCGTACAGGTAGTTTCAACTTTGATACTAGTAAATTAAAAGGGGCCCACTGGAAAAGAGATCACAATATTCGTGATGTTCTAATTCATTTATATGAATGGCAGAGATTATTACTGGATTGGGTTAAAAACAATCAGGCCGGTCATGAACAAGAATTTTTACCTGAAGGGTACAATTGGCGCAATTATGGTGAAATGAATCAGCAAT
>NZ_CALYQV010000010.1 GCF_945290125.1 uncultured Lactobacillus sp.
AAATAGCTTTTTATCACCTTCAACAGCCCAAGTAATAGTATTGGCTGAACGCACATTTTTTAAAGCTGATTGATCTGCGACTTTATTACCGCAACCAGATAAAAGGAACATTCCGATTAGTAGCGAGATTGAGCAAATTATTTTTTTCATGACAATGTCCCCATTTTAATGCGCTATTATTTTGCTTAAGAACTGTTGAGCACGATCTGTTTTAGGCTGCTTAAAAAAGGAAGTACTGTCATCATCTTCTACAATCTGACCCTGATCCATAAAGATAACGCGATTAGCTACTTCTTTAGCAAAACCCATTTCGTGTGTCACAATCAAGGAAGTCATATCACTGGCTGATGTCACCTTTTTAATTACTTGTAGCACCTCATCAATCATTTCTGGGTCAAGTGCTGATGTTGGTTCATCAAAAAGTAATAATTTGGGATGTATTGCTAAAGACCGAGCGATCGCCACACGTTGCTTTTGCCCACCAGATATTTGCGCCGGCATATTTTGAGCCTTATCTGACATACCAACCATATCAAGCAGATGCATTGCTTGCTTTTTATTTTCGTCTTCGGGTAAATGACTTACTATTCTAGGCGCCAGCATGACGTTTTCCAAAACATTTTTATTTTTATAGAGATTAAAATGCTGAAAAACCATTCCCACATCTTGACGCAATCTGTTTGAATCAGTCTTGGGATTGGATAAATCCTGATTGTTGACTATCAGCTTGCCACCTTGAATTGATTCCAACCGATTTATTGTTCTAATAAGCGTACTTTTACCAGAACCGGAAGGTCCAATCAAAACAACAGTTTCACCCTTATCGATTTGTAAATTGATATTATGCAACGCGTGAAATTTGCCATAAAATTTCTGCACGTCATGAAATTCTACCATTGACACAATTAATGCTCCTTTTAGCAGTTTTAATTTAACTATCCAACCTATTTCTTATCAATTGATTAATTAATCAAAAGTGCATCCCGTCAACACTACATTTTGTTACTCGACGTACAAATTTTAGCGGTTTTATATTATGGTTTAAGTTATCAAACTATTTCTGCCATCTATTAAATTGTTTTTATTAGCTTTTATTCTTTTATTCATTGCGTGAGTATGATTTAACATCTTGTTCAATTTCACGAATAAATTCGTCAAAACTCTTTGCAATTTCGTCTTCAGTACCATAGCGACGAACGTTAACACTGTTATCCTTGAGCTCCTTGTCACCCAAAACAAGGGTATATGGTACTTTTTGTGTTTGTGATTCACGAATTTTGTAGCCTAATTTTTCGTTACGTAAATCAGCTTCAGCTCTAAAGCCTCTCTTATTAAGCTCATTACGAACTTTCTTAGCATAATCTGAATGAGCGTCCAAGTTTACGGGTATTACTTCAACTTGAACTGGAGCTAACCAGGTTGGGAAAGCACCCTTGTATATTTCGATCAAGTAAGCGATAAAACGTTCCATAGTTCCGACAATACCACGGTGGATCATAACTGGACGGTGTTCTTCACCATCTTGACCAACATAAGTTAAGTTAAAACGTTCAGGAAGCATGAAGTCTAACTGAATAGTAGACATGGTTTCATCAGCTCCTAAAGCAGTCTTAGTCTGAATATCAAGCTTAGGACCGTAGAATGCGGCTTCACCTTCTGCTTCGACATAATCAAGGCCCATATAATCCATTGCCTTTTTCAGCATTGATTGGCTTCTTTCCCACATTTCATCATTGGCAAAATACTTTTTAGTATTCTTCGGGTCACGATAGGAAAGTCTGAAGTAGTAATCGGTGATGTCAAAGTCTTTGTATACATCTAGAATCAAAGTTAAAATCTTAGAAAATTCACTTTGAACCTGGTCTAAGGTAACAAATGTATGACCATCATTTAAAGTCATTTCTCTTACGCGTTGTAAACCTGACAAAGCACCAGATTTTTCATATCTGTGCATCATACCCAGCTCTGCAATTCGAATTGGCAACTCGCGGTATGAACGAATATGGTGCTTATAAATTTGAATGTGTGACGGACAATTCATAGGACGCAGCTCAAGCATTTCCCCGTCTCCCATATCCATCGGTGGAAACATGTCATCACGATAGTGTGCCCAGTGGCCTGATGTTTTATAAGCGTCAACGTTCATGAGCACAGGGGTATAAACGTGTTGGTAACCGTCAGCTACCTCTTTATCAATAATGTAACGTTCAACTACCCGGCGAATTGTTGCTCCTTTAGGCATCCAATAAGGTAATCCAGCTCCGACTTTGGGATCTACAAAGAATAAATCAAGATCCCGGCCAATTGTTCTGTGATCACGTTCTTTAATTTCTTCACGACGCTTAATATCCGCATTTAAATCAGCCTTTTTAAAGAAGGCTGTACCGGAAATTCTTTGAAGCATAGGGTTAGATGATTGACCTTTCCAATAAGCGCCAGCAACCGATAACAATTTAAATTGCTTAATCTTTCCTGTATTAGGCAGTAACGCGTCGAAGCCAAAGTCAATGAAGCCACCCAGCTTGTATACTTGAATTTGATTATCTTTTTCTGCTTTTAGCAATTCACTTTTATACGGATCATCTTTAAAAATTTCAGATAATTCTGCTTTTGACATGAAAGAAGATTCAATTTTATTTCCAGCCTTAATAACTTTTTTAATTGCTTTTTCTAATTCTGGAAGTTCATTAACTTTAATCTGATTTTCTTTGTCAGTATCAACAAAAAATCCATCTTCATTAGCTGCATGTTCACCAAAATGAATCTCAGGATAAGCTTTTTTAGCAACAGCTTCAAAAACAAAGGCTACTGTAGCCCGTAAAATATTTAAGCCTACTTCATCCTTATCGGTAATAATTGCAACTTCAGCATCTTTATTTAATTTGTAGTCCAAAGAAACAACTCGACCGTTTACTTTTGCTCCAATAGCAGCTTTACCTAAGGATGTACCTATATCATGTGCTAAATCAGAAACTGATACTCCATCTTCATATTCCTTTTTAGAACCATCTGGCAAAGTAATTGCAAAACTCATTTTTTCCTCCAAAAATCAAATAAATAAAAAAATCCCAGTGCAGTTAAGCACTGGGACGTTAATTAACGTGGTTCCACCCAAAATTTAGTCTGGACTCCAGACTATCTCGTTGAAGATTATAATGGATCTAACCCATCTTTTTAATTTCAGGTACGAATGAGTGGGTTGTAACACTAATGGAAGCTTCCAGAATAATGCTTCTCTCTCTGAATCGTATCACAACATGTTCATTCATTGCAGTTAATTATAACCCAATAATTTTTTAATGCAAGTATATTTTCACTAAAAATATTCAAACTGGACTTCTTAGTCACTAATGCCGCCGATTAGGACCAGAGATGACTATTTCAGTGGCTAGAGAATGTATTCTTTCCATTAATCTGGCAGCTTTTACTGGTTCAATAGCATTTTTGGTCTCTTTGAAATGATCTTCTAAGTCATTCATAGCAAAGTTGGACGAAAAGAAGGTTGGCAAAATATTATCCATTCTTGCTTGTAAAATTACTGCTAAAACCTCGTCGCGTGACCACTGACTCAAGTTTTCCGCACCGATATCATCAAGTATTAATAAATCACAGTTTGCGATTGTGTGAACTTCATCTTGCAGACTATTATCATTAAAATGGCTTGCCAAACTGGCAATAAAAGTAGGAACATGTAAAAAAACAACATATTTGTTCATGGCAGCAACCTGATTTGCCAATCCCGCCAATATATAGGTTTTACCAATACCAAAATTACCTGATAAATATAACCCCTTTTGATGAATATCCTGAGAATAATGATATAAAAACTTTTGAATAGCTGTCATTACTTCTTTTCTTTCAGGAGTCAGTTCAATTTGACTCAAACGAATATCATGCAGTCCGTCAGGTAAATTAATTAAGCGTAAGTGTTTCTTAATACTAATTTCTCTATCATGAATCAGCTTACTGTCCTCAGGAACGAACTTTAAACTAATTGCATTTTTATTCATAATTAAATCAGGATAATATCCTTGAGTTACCGGGTCTTTTTTATGTTGACTGAGATAAAACTCGAAAAGGCTGGGTAAGCTTTTATCAATTATACTGTCGTTAAGCTGCTCTTGGTGCTGGCTGATAAATTGTTGCACTTTGGGCTCAGCCAATACTTTTTGTTTAATTTTAGCAGTACTCTCGTCTTCTGCTTTAGCTGTTTGTCCTTTAACCATAATTTTTTTGATGGATTGCATTTTTTCACCTACTTCATGCCGTTTTTATCTTCAAAATTCTTGAAAAATTCTTTTAATTCTGCACTGGAAACATCCGATTTTACTTTTGGCTTTTGTTTGTTCCAATCCGTGCCCTTTTCAACCGTTTTTCTGGGAGCAAAAGAACGATAACGACCGCTTCTTTGTTCCTGTACCTTTTTTCTCTTTTCCATGTATTCCAAAGCTTGACTAGCAGTTTTAACCCCGTGCTGCAGCCAATCATGAAGTATTTTATTTGCTAGGCGAAAAGAGACATTGGGACCACTCTTTAAACAAGCATAAGTCAAAATATTAAGCAATTCTGCCGGTATTCCTTTATCGTTATATAAATTATCAAGCACTTGATATTCACTGGCATCAACAAAATCATTTCGCTCGGTTTTTAAATGATACAAAAACTGAGCTGGAGAATCAGATTGAGCTTTCTGTAATAACTGTTGTTGCTCTTCATTTAAGTGACTATTATTGACGACCTTGTCTGTTATTTCTTCCATTTTTGGCAAATGCCGGCGCGTGTCACTGCCATGAATACTGTTAGCGATAGATTGCTTAATTTGACGCATATTCAAACGATAATCACCATGTAAACAAGGTATTGCTTCGTCAACAAATTCTTGCTCAGAAAGTCCGTACATGCGCATAACAGCTCGAATAGCTTCTTCATTCTGATCAATTTCACTGCCCGCAATTTGATAAATTTCAAATTGTTGTTTCATAAAATCCCAGTCAATATGATCTTGATCATTAACGGTGGCAAAATCTTTAGAAGCATATCTGTTTTCTTTAGCAGCTTTTTTAACATCAATTGAAGGATCAATTGCTTCTTGGTCAGGTAAATGAAAAACTTCCATAAAGGATGCAGATACGTTAGGTGCTTCCTTTATACCACTTATGCTGCTTTGAGTTTGCTTTGTTTCTCTGGCAAACTCATGGCTCAATTTATTAAAGACTGTAATACCGACTTTTTCTTTTAATAAACTTGCTAAAAGTGCGGTTGTAAAAAATTCACTGCTGGAAGGAACATTCTTAAGTTCGAAACACAAAACATGACCCATAATTTGGTTAGCAAGCAAATGGCTTTCAATTAGACCAACTGCTTCAAGTTTATGCAAAGCAGGAAACAATTTTTTGATATCACAGTCCGCTTGTTCCTGCAAGAAATAGATACCTTTAGCATCAGAGAGCATCGCCTGCGGATTGTAGTCTTCATTTAAGCTTAAATAAACTGCCAGTGCCAAAGATCCTATGAGTGGCTGGTATAATTTGATTAAAACTCTTAAATCATTAGGAAAAATATCTACCCTGTTAGCAATGAAAAATGGTTGTTTGGGATCATTTGTCTCAAACATAATTAATTACCTTTCTCTCTTTTTGCAATCATGTCTTCCATGGTTTTCATGAAACTGGACATATCTTTAAATTCACGATAAATAGAAGCAAAACGAATGTAAGCGACATCATCAATTTTAGCCAGTTCATCCATTACTAATTGACCAATCTTTTTGGAAGAAATTTCACTAACTCCTTGCTGACGAACTTTGTTTTCTACATGATCAACTAATTCTTCAAATTGAGAACTAGATATTGGACGCTTTTGTCCCGCAGCCATTACGCCGTGTAAAATTTTTTTACGGTTAAAAGGTTCACGAGTGCCATCATTTTTGATTACCAGTAGTGGTGTAGTCTCAACTCTTTCAAACGTAGTAAAACGAAAACCACAGTTTTCACATTCACGCCGCCGTCTGATTGCACGATTTTCATCACTGGGACGAGAATCTATTACTTTTGATGCATTTTTGTGACAATTTGGACATTCCATATTAATACTCCTCTTTTATTTTAAGAAGCAACTGCTCAAGTTGATATTTCAGAGCTTGCTTTGTACCAACATTTTTAATTACAAAGTCAGCTAGTTTTTCTTTCTGAGACAAGGGCATCTGACTGCGGATGCGTTTCAAAGCAGCATCTTTACTTAAGTGATCCCTTAACATCAGCCGCTTTAACTGCAAAGATTCAGGTATTGCAATTAATAAAGTGCAATCACAATATTTTTGACCATTTGCTTCAAACAAAACTGGTGCATCTACAATAATTAAAGGTTTTTTAGCAACCTTGTTTAGCGCAATTTTAGCTTGTATTTCTTTAAAAATCAACGGATGGGTAATTTTATTAAGAATGTCAAGTTGCTTTTCGTCATTGAAAACTATTTGTCCTAAAACTGCCCGGTTGATTGATTGATCTTCAGTGATTATTTGAGGGCCAAACTGTTTTCTAACTAATTCATAACCTTTATTGCCAACATTTAATATATCATGAGCTATTTGGTCACAGTCTATAACCGGTATGTGTTTTTCCCTAAAAAAGATATCTGCTGTGCTTTTGCCACTGGCTATTCCACCAGTTAAGCCCAAAATAGTTGTCATTTATAGATCACCTGACATTTAGGACAAAAAGTAGTTCCACGGCCGTTTACTTTAATTTTTTCAAGAGGAGTTCCACAACGCTCACAAGGTTCGCCCTTGTGACCATATACTTGCAACATTTTTTGAAAACCACCAGTCTTGCCGTTAGCATCGAGATAGGTATGAACAGTAGTACCCCTTTCTGCTATAGCTAATTCTATCAACGAATTAATATTATCGTGCAGTTCTGCAACTTTTTTTGCTGGAATACTATTAGCCATACTTAATGGGTGAATTTTTGTTTCCCACAAAACTTCATCCACGTAAATGTTACCAAGGCCGGCCACTACTGATTGATCAAGCAATGTATTTTTGATATTTTTCTTTTTACGAGCTAAGCCATTTTGCAAGTATGAAACTGTAAACACCTTTGAATTAGGTTCAGCACCCAATTTGCCAATACCAGTATTTTCTTTCTCTGTGCCGGTTTTAATCAACTGCATGCGTCCGAATTTACGCACATCATTGTAACGCAAAGCAGAATTATCGTTAAAAACAATTTGCACATGATCGTGTTTATCTTTTTTGGTATTTACTTTGACTAAACGATATTTACCTTCCATGCGTAAATGCGATACCACAGTTAAATGACCACTGAGACGAATAAGCAAATATTTAGCATAACGATCAATTGTTTCTATTCTTTTACCAGCTAATTGACTGGCAAATTCATGGGCATCGCCAGTTATTATTTTAGGATACCAAACAGTTACTTCTTTAATCGTTTTTCCCTTAATCAGGGGAAGTAGCGTCCGTCTGACAGTTTCAACTTCTGGCATTTCGGGCATTAAAATTACTCCTTACTTAGCATCAAACCAATTGTGACCATAGCCGGAATCAGCTACAAGAGGTATATCGAGTCTCACAGCAGATTGCATTACTTCTGGCACAATCTTTTTAATTGTTTCTAATTCATCTTTTGGCACGTCAAAAATCAACTCATCATGAACCTGAACCACCATCTTAGTTTTAAGATGCATCTCATCCAATTTTTTCTGCATGTTAATCATTGCAATCTTGATTATATCTGCAGCTGAACCTTGAATTGGTGAGTTAATCGCAGTTCTTTCCGCAAATGAGCGCACATTATAATTTTTGGCGTGAATATCTGGCAGATAACGCCTTCTGTGCATTATTGTTTCGGCATAACCTTTTTCTCTAGCAACTTGAACTGCATTATCCATATAATCCTTAATTTGCGGATATTGTTCAAAATAATTATCAATAAATTCCTTGGCTTGTTTTCGACTGATATTAAGATTTTTAGATAAGCCATAATCAGAAATGCCATAAACAATACCGAAGTTGACGGCTTTTGCTCTGCGACGCATTAACGGTGTAACGTCAGCAGTTGATTTCAGATGAAAAATTTTCATAGCCGTATGAGCGTGGATGTCATAACCCGTTCTGAAAGCTTCCTGCATTTGTTCATCACCGGAAACTTGTGCCAATACTCGTAATTCGATTTGAGAATAATCACAGGAAAAAATGTAGCCGTCTGGTTCACTTGGAACAAACGCTTTTCTAATTTGCTTTCCCTCCTCCGTTCTGGTAGGAATATTTTGTAAGTTAGGATCAACTGAGGACAAGCGACCAGTAGCAGTCAATGTTTGCAAGTACCTTGTATGAACCCGACCGTCTTTTTGGATAACATCCAATAGGCCATTAACATAAGTTGACTGTATTTTGGCAATTTGCCGGTAAGTCAAAATTTGATCAATAATTGGGCTTTCATCCCTCAACTGATTCAAAACATCAACAGAAGTCGAATAACCAGTTTTAGTCTTTTTAACTGGCTTTAAGCCCATTTTTTCAAACAAAATATGACCTAATTGTTTAGGTGAATTAATATTAAATTCTTCACCGGCCTCATCATAAATTTGCTTTTCCATTTTCTTGAGGTCAACCGCAAATTCATCCTGGAGCTGCGTTAAAGTATCAGCTTGAACCTTGATACCATTTATCTCCATGACAGACAAAACCCGCGCAACCGGTATTTCAATGTTGGCAAAAAGGTCGTCCTGCTCGTGTTCTTTTAGTTTAGCCAGCAGAGTATCTTTTAAGTTCTCGATTGCCTCTATTTTACCAGCCAAATGGTTAAACAACACCTGATCGTCCTCTGGAATATGGACGCTTTTACCTTTGCCGTAAACGTCGTAATCGCTTTTAACCGAATCATCACCGTACATGCGACAAATTTCGCCCATATCGTCAGAATTGTTTTCATTATTGATCAAATATGAAGCAAGTAACATGTCATAATCAATTCCGCGAGCATGAATACCCAATCGGTTTAAACCAACTGTAGTTCGTTTTAAGTCAAACACATTTTTTGCAATTTGCTTATTTTCAAGTAAATTCTTAAGTTTATCTTCTTTTAATAACTCCACGTTGCGACTAACAAATATTTTCTGATCAATTTTTAAGGCAAAACCAACAAAATCTGCTAAATGATAGTTGGCACCCAGCATTCCTAAGTAAAAAGTAATAGTTTGACCATCTTTAACTGCAAAGTTGTTAATGTCATTTCCCTTAAGCTCTGTAAAATGAACTGTTTTATTATTTTTTGCGGGTTGTTCTTTTGATTGTGAAGCACTTCCTGGATCCAGTTCACTCAAGAACTTACGAAAATTCATCTTTTCATAGAATCTGCGCAATTTTTGATAATCGACTTCACGCCTTTTGACATCATCAATACCAACAGTTAACGGGGCATTACGATCAATTGTTGCCAGCTTTTTACCTAGTAGAGCCTTATCTTTATCATTAATCAGGTTTTCTTTCATTTTAGAAGGCTTCATATCATCTATATGATCATATAGATTTTCTACTGAGCCATATTCCTGAATAAGTTGTGAAGCTTTTTTGGGCCCTATTTTGGTAACACCATGATAATTATCCGAATTATCACCCATTAATGCTTTCATATCAATGAATTCAGTTGGAGTGACACCATTAACTTCTTTCATGTGTTCGGGAGTATAAGCTTCCAAGTTTAAAACACCGGATTTAGTAACCATAACAGTAGTTTGAGGAGATGCCAGTTGCGTCAAGTCCTTGTCGCCCGTAACAACTGTGATTTTAAAGCCCTCTTTTTCTCCAATAGTTACAAATGTACCAATAATATCATCAGCTTCATAGTTATCAAGCTCATACGTAGAAAGACCCAAATCATGCAAAAGTTCCTGAATGTAGGGTAATTGCTCAGATAATTCTGACGGGGTTTTCTGTCTACCACCTTTGTAGTCTTCATACATACTATTCCTAAAAGTTGTTTTACCTGCATCAAAAGCAACTAAAACATGGTCAGGTTCAACGTCATTCAGCACGACATCAAGCATATTTTTAAATGTATAAATGGCGTTAGTGTGTAATCCTTCAGGATTTCTAAAATTTTCAAGTTGGCGGTACAGTGCATAGAAAGCACGAAAGGCAACTGAATTACCATCAATTAAAAGTAATTTTTTATCAGCCATTTGATCTCCTTAAATTTAAACCAAGTTTCTTTATTTAACTACCATTTTAACAGTTTTTCCATTCATCTTGTACGATACCGATTTCTCTGTACCTTATTACATGTAAAATCTGTTATAAAAAGCAAAAAGATCAAGTCTTGAAACTCGATCTTAATAACTTAATTTATTTTAGTAATCTTTCTAAAGCATCTTCGTATTTCTGGATATCGCCTGCGCCCATAAAAACAATGACACTGTCTTTGTTCTGGGTTAAGTCTGAAATATTATCAAGGTCAATTACTTCAGAACCAGGAATTTTAGCTACCAAATCATTACTTGAAATGTCTCCGCTAGCTTCTCTAGCTGAAGCATAAATAGGAGTAATGTATGCTTTATCCACTGAACTTAATATTTCTACGAAATCTTGCGCATATTTTTTTGTTCTCGAAAAAGTATGGGGCTGAAAAACGACAACTAAGCATTTATGGGGAAACCTTTGTCTAGCAGCTTGAATTGTCGCACGCATTTCAGTCGGATGGTGGGCATAATCATCAATGATATTAATATCCTTAAAGTCCTTTTCAGAAAAGCGACGTTTTGCCCCTTGATAAGTAAGTAAGCCCTTTTGAATGTCTGCTAGCGGAATGTTTTCAGTATAAGCAACAGCTATCACGGCAGTAGCATTCAAAATATTATGATCGCCAAAAAGATGAATTGTGAACTTACCTATCTTCTGACCGTGCTTTAAAACTGTAAAACTTGAGCCTATAGTATTGCGGTTAACGTCAACCGCCTGAAAATCATCATTTTCTTCAAAGCCATAAGTGTATTTAGGAATGACAGAATGCAGTTGTCTTAATCTGTCATTACCTCCCCAGACAAATAGTCCCTTTTGGGTTTGATTAGCTGCAGTTTGAAAGGCTGAAGTATAATCTGCTTGATCTTTAAAATAATCCGGATGATCAAAATCAATATTGGTCATGATTTGATAATCAGGGTGATATGCCAAGAAATGGCGACGATACTCATCAGCTTCATAAACAAAAAAGCGGGACCCTTTAACTCCTTTTCCTTCACCATCGCCTATTAGGTATGATGTGGGCGCTGCTTCACCCAAAACATGAGCTAAAAGACCAGTAGTAGAAGTTTTGCCATGAGTTCCAGAAACACCAATACTGGTATGCATCTTGATTATTTCTTCTACAGTATCAGGATAGCTCTGCCAGGCAATCTTCTTTTCTTCACAAGTTTTTACTTCTACGTTGTCATCTTTAAACGCATTTCCTTTAACAATCACCTGACCAGAATCTTTAATATTGTTTGCACTAAACTCTGCCACTTTAATTCCAGCTTTTGCGAGCGGTTCTTGTGTAAAAGTATATTTTTTGATGTCACTACCAGCGACATGAAAACCTAAATCATTTAATACTAAGGCTAAAGAAGCCATTCCAGTTCCTTTAATACCGATAAACCAAATTTGCTTATTTTTATCTAACATTTGCCAAACTCCATAATTTTATCATTGCCTCTTATTTTATCATTTCTAACAGAAAGTGTGCAGAAACAATGAAAAGCCATAGCTCACTTTTGCATTACTATGAAAAAAGACTCTACCAATAACTTGATAGAGTCCCTTAATCTTATAATTTAATTTGTCCACTTGCCAAAAGTGCATCGCATTTGTCAGGATCAAACGCGTCTCCCACAGCAAAAGTGTCTGGAACTACTAAAATTCCCCGTTTTTGCGGTGCGTGCGGCAAACCTAATTCTCGAGCCGAACAAATCATCCCATAAGAATCAACATGACGTAATTGACCAGGCCAAATCATTTGGCCATTTGGCATTAAAGTGCCAGGTAAAGCCACCACTACTTTTTGCCCTTGAGCAATATTAGGTGCACCACAGACAATTTGATGTTCCTCATCAGGGCCAACCTCAACAGTAGTGACATGAAGGTGGTCAGAATCAGGATGTTTTTCGCAGCTTTTGACATAGCCATAAACCAGCGTCGGCTTACCGTAAGCAAGTTGATCATTAAAACCGACTTCTGCCAGCTTTTTATTTAATGCTACTAAATCGTCATTAGTCAGTTTAACTTGACCGTCTGGCAATTTGTCATAAGCAATAATTTGGTCGACATTGAAGAAATTATATCCAGTCACATTGCCATCTTCATCAGTAATTCGTGTGACATCGTCTTTTTCCTCATATTCGCTCTTGCCCTTATCCTGACCTAAAATTACAATTAGGGTATTGGGATAGCTACGTTTATTAATACTAGTAATCATTAATCAATTATCCTCTTTCACTTAGTCCAGTGACCGCAAAAAGCTCTCAACTTCTTCTTTGGTTTTACGGTCCTTATTAACTAGTCTACCAATTTCTTTACCATCTTGGTAGACCACAAAAGAAGGAATACCCATGATATTCATTTCCTTAGCTACATCTACAGAACCGTCACGGTCAATTTGATAAAATTTACTATCAGAAAAATCTTTTTCAATCTCCGGCATAAACGGATCCAAAAAACGGCAATCAGGACACCAACCAGCAGAAAATTCTAAAACCACACGACCATTTTTGGTAATAGCATCTAATTTTTCTTGATCTAATTCTTTTATTTGTTCCATTTTGAAAAAACCTCTCAATCCTTATTATTACCTATTTTACCCCAAAATCCGCATGCAAGGCATAAATTGGGTTGCCTTGGCTGGCAAATTTATGCTCATACTCGGTTTCAATATTTGAAGTCAAAATCTCTTCTTTTTCATTATGGAGGTCAACTGTAACAAAATCAAAATGCATGCCAAAATTATTCATACTCTGAAGAGAATAAGCAAAAAGACCTGCATTATCTGTTTTAAATTGTATCTGACCATTTTCTTGCAAAACAGTCTGGTATTTTTGCAAAAAAGTTTTATAGGTTAATCGTCTCTTTTCGTGCCTAGTTTTAGGCCACGGATCACTAAAATTTAGATAAATGGTATTTGCACTATGTTTTTCGAAAAAGCAGTCAATATTAGCAGCATCTGCGCATAAAATTTGTAAATTAGACAAATTTTTTGCCAGTTTTGAACGTAAAATGATGCCAGCTGCTGTCATTTGCAGTTCAAGCGCAACAAAATTTTTTTCAGGATGTTCAGCAGCCATTGTAGTGATAAATTTCCCTTTACCTGGACCAACTTCAATTTCCAATGGCTTTGAAATATCAGCAAACCGTTTTGACCAATCGATCTTTTGAGTCGGATCAGGGCGATCTATCATACTTTCTGGATGTTCTTGCACAAGTTTTACAGCCCACGGTTTGTTACGTAGTCTCATTTATTTACAACTTCCTTTTCTTTACTTTTGCTGGTAAGTATAACCTTAATACCGCACAACTGAAAACAACTAAAATCCCCATTGCTTCAAACAAATGTAAACTGATAGGTAATGTTATCAGCCATGAAATACTGATGATGAACCATTGTACCAGCATTATTCCAGCAAGCGCAGAAACGAGATCTAAACCTCGTTTAGTGCGCTCAATAGGATAAACACGATACATGATATTGTTATCAAATTCATCAACCATTGGGACTAACTGGTAAATAGTTAAGAATACTACTAAGCAGGACAAGCCTAATGCCCAAAGCCAATTCTGCACTAACCAAGAGATTAAAATTGCAAAAGCAGTCATCCTGACTACCAGATTAATGTTTTCAGGATTACGAAGAATTGAGCGCCTATACAAAAACTTATTAGGATTTTCCATTGTCAAATTTTTGGGCAATAAAAAGTCCAAATATTTCCGTCTTTTAATATTGGTTTGCCTTTCCTTAACATCGGTGAACATGCTATAAGCATTATAAACAACGTTTTTACGTTTTTCTTCCTGCTCAATGGCAAATTGCCAGTCAAAAAGGGCCACATGTTGCGGTTTTAAAATCAAAATAATCAAAATAATTATCAGCAAGCCTGCAACAATTATCATACTTTTTGGTCTAAACATTCCCAATGCGAATAAAAAAAGGAAAAGGATATTTACCATCGAAATGGCAATTTTACGGTTAAAAAACAAATTATATTCCATAATTTTAAGCTGCAACATCTTAGCTAGAAAAACAGCAAAAACTGCGAAAATATAATCTAAAGGTTCAATCCTTGCTTTAATCGTAGCAAATGGAAATATAGTTCCTGCTATCAAAGCTAAGCAAATTGTAGGTACGATCAGGCTGTAATTTAACATTGGTTGCAAATATGATGATAAATTTTCATCCTCAGGCAGTAAAAATTGTAAATCAGCTGGTTTTAGCAGTGTTACCAGTTTGCCTATTAAAAGTGGCAGCCACAGCAAAACACCAACTAGGGGACGGTAATACCATAGATTTTCAGGCATGGTCTTCATTGCCTGTGCATACCAGAACATGAGTGCTCCAAAAAGAAAAATCAGAGCTAAGATAAAGAAGTCATTAAAAACCAATACTAGATATTTCAAAGACTGACGCAAGTTTTCCTGTAGCCTCTTTTTAGCCAAATTACGCATTTTGTTGCTCCTGACTTAAAATTTGGTAAATTTGGTCAAATGAATCCGTTTCCTTCAGACCATAATATATGCGAATTTCAGCCAAAGTGCCGGCAGCCTTAATTTTGCCATTGTTTAAGACCGCATAACGAGAAACTGCCTGCACACCGTCACCTAAAATGTGAGTTGACATTAACACCATTTTGCCCTGACCAGCAGCATCTTTAATCAATTGCACTAAATTAGCCACTGCCAACGGATCAAGTCCTGTGAACGGCTCATCGATTACCAGTAAGTCAGTATTTGCTAAAAACGCGGAAACAATCATCACTTTTTGCTTCATACCCTTAGAAAAATGAATCGGCAACCAATCTAACTTGTCATCCAGCCTAAACAATTGTAGCAACTCACGGGCCTTTGCCCAAGCCTGTTTTTCATCTAACTGGTAACTAAGAATTGTCAGGTCAAGATGCTCTTTTAAAGTCAATTCTGAATATAAAACTGGCGTTTCAGGAATGTATGCGACCTGTCTTTTAAATTTAGTAGGTTGAGCCGCTAAATCAATGCCATTTAGCGTAATTTTCCCTTTTTGCGGTCTTAGTAATCCTAGAATGTGTTTAATAGTAGTAGATTTACCAGCGCCATTTAGGCCAATCACTCCAAGAACCTCTCCTGGTTTAATTTCCAAATTAATATCTTTAATGACCGGCACACCAGTATAGCCACCTGTCAAATGCTCAATTTTTAAAGTCATAATTCCTATCTTTCTTTTAATGAATTTACTCATTTATTATGATAGCATGATATTAAAAGAAACTAAATTTTGAAATGTAGAGGTTTTAAAATGGAAGATTTAGATAAAGATTGTTTATTTTGTAAAATTATCAAGGGTGAAGCAAGCAGCTACACTGTTTTTGAAAATGACGATGTAAAAGCTTTCTTAGATTTATCTCAAGTTAATCCCGGTCATACTTTAATGGTACCTAAAAAACACATCACAAACTTTTTTGATTATACCCAAGCAGATGCTCAACGCTATTTACAATATATTCCTACCATTGCTAACGCAATTAAAAAATTTGATCCCAGAATCACCGGTATGAATATTAGCAGCAATAATGGTGCCAGTGCAAGTCAAGTAGTTATGCACTCGCACATCCATTTCATTCCGCGGTTTGAAGGTGATGGCTTAAAGATTGCTACACGAAACAACGCAGAAAAATACACTGAAGAAGATTATGAAAAGGTTGCTGCTGCTATTAGAGCACAATTTTAAGGTGACGAGATGAAACGTTTTAGTTTAGGACTGGCTGTAGGAGCGGGTTTTGGCGTGGTCCTTTCACTGTTCAAAGATAAAAATGGCGATCGCCTGTTTCCTCCTGTGCAAAAGCAAATAAAATCAGTAAAAGAAGATATTAGTGACATTTCTGTAGCAAATAATAAATTTAAGGCTGCTCAGCAAGAATTAAAAAAATCTTTGCCGCTAGCAAAGAAAGCTGCTTCGGAGTTACAAAACGAAATTGAATATTATCAAATCAGTATTAATCGGATTATAGGCAAATTGAAAGCCAAAACTGCAACAATTAATTTCAATAGCACAAATGAAACTAATAGTTCTAAAAAATAGTAAAGAAACTCTCTTTTTTGTTTTAAAAAAAATAAAAATAAAAACTAGTTTTGCCAGTTTATGTTATATTAGTTGTCGGTGACTTAATTTATTAAGGATGTGGAGAATTTATTTTATGAAAAAATATATTAAAAAAGCTGCAGCTGTGATTGCCGTAGCCGGTATAGCATTATCAACAGCTGCTTGTTCTAATGGTGGCAAAACCGTTGCTTCTTATAAAGGCGGAAAGATTACCCAGCAAGAATATTATGATGATATGAAAAAATCTCAAGCTGGTAAAACCGCTTTGGCAAACATGATTATTAATCGTGTTCTAGAACAACAATATGGCAACAAGGTTTCCAAAAAGCAGGTTGACAAACAATATAACAACTACAAGAAACAGTATGGCAGTCAGTTTGATGCTGTTTTACAACAAAATGGTATGACTGCTGCAAGTTTCAAGCAAAACCTGAAAACAAACTTGCTGTCCGAAGCCGCTTTGAAAGATATTAAAAAGATTTCGAAGAGTCAAGAAGAAAAAGCTTGGAAAGCATATCAGCCTAAAGTTACAGTACAACACATTTTGGTTTCAAAGAAATCCAAAGCCGAAGAAATCACTAAAGAACTAAAAAATGGTAAAAGTTTCAAGAGCTTAGTTAAAAAGTATTCTCTAGATACTGGAACAAAAAACAATGAAGGTAAACTGCCAGCATTTGATTCTACTGATACTAGTCTAGATCCAGCTTTTAAAAATGCAGCATTTAAGTTAAAGACCGGTGAAACTACAAAGAGCCCAGTCAAATCTCAATCAGGTTACCACGTAATTAGAATGATTAAACACCCTGCCAAAGGTTCTTTTGCTTCACATAAAAAAGAAATTGATGACCAAATTTATCAATCAATGTCGCAAAATCAACAAACCATGCATGACGTCCTTGCCAAGGTTATTAAAAAGGCTGGAGTCAACATAAAGGATAATGATCTTAAAGATGTTTTAGCTGCCTACGTTTCTAATTCTAATAACAAAAAGTAATTGAACTATAGCAGTTAAGACCAGTTTAATAATAAAAATATAAAAATCCCGTTATCAGTTATTTTTACAAATAGCTATTAGCGGGATTTTTGCATTAAATTTTTTGATTGTAATGTCTCAACATACTTTTAATTAAATTTACAGATAACCTTTGCTCTTACAGCAACTTTCTGATTGACCAGATAACTTGACATAATTTGTCGAGTTAATTAGCAGTTAAACTACATAAGTTATATAAATCACCTTTTTGCTCAATCAATCTTTCATAAGAACCTTGTTCAGTGACAGATCCATCTTTCATGAAAATCACGGCATCATATTTTTTTAATAAGTTAGGATTTAATTTATGGGTAACTACAATAGCTGTTAGATCTTCTATTCCTAAAATGGTATTTTCAATTGCAATAGTATTTTTTTGGTCTAAAGATGATGTTGCCTCATCAAGCAATAAAATTGGCGTTTTTCTAATTAATGCTCGTGCTATTAAAATTCTTTGCTTCTGTCCACCAGATATCTCTTTACCGTTTTCACCAACATCCATTTCAATTCCTTTAGCATTGCTTTCAACCAATCTTCTTAAGCCAGATCTATTAATAGCATAGTTTAGTTCTTGCTTGGTAAAGGATTTGCCCAAAGTTATGTTATATCCAAGAGAATTGTTAAAAATGTAGACTTCCTGCTGCACAATATTTATCAGTTGGTAGAGTGATGATAATTCAATAGTATTGATATTTACATCATCAATACTAATACTACTATTTCTTCCTAACTGGTAATATCTCATTAATAACCTTAGTAATGTGGTTTTACCACTTCCTGACATGCCCACAAGAGCATACTTTTTTCCTTTTTCTATTCGTAAATTAATATTTGTAAGTACTCTCTTTCCTAATTTACCTTGCTGCGGGTACGAAAAATTGACGTTAGTAAACTTAATATCTTTCTCAAATTTTTTCAGAATATGATAATTGCTGGTATCTTTTGGTTTATGTATTTTGGCCAATAATTGATTTAATGATCTAATAGCAGCCTCGCCAGCTTTTTTGTTATTCATCTCAATGCCCAATTTACTCAGCGGCAGCACGATAAAATTAACTAATTGGACAATTGCTGTGACCGCCCCAATACTCGTACTGCCATTAAAAATCATAAACAGACCGAGTCCATAAGCTACTAGAAAAACCAAATAACCTGAAAAATCTGAAATCGCTGTCTGCGCGTCTATTATTATTATTTTCAAATTCTTTACTTATCTGCCTTTCAATATTAAAACTCTTAATAACTAGAAAACCGGAAAGCGCATCTTTTACTTTAGAAACATAAGCGTTCTGTTGTACCAAAGCTGCATTTTGCTTTTCTTGCATTTTACCACCTAATAAACTCATAAATATAATAGGTGCAAAACTGACTATTAGTACAGCTATTGATAGTTTCCAATTAATCATAAACATTCCAAAAATTGAAAATATTAATTGAAAATATTAATAGAGATAAATCAGATATTACATTAAAGTAGCTTTTAATGTATTTTTTTTCAATAGTTGAAATGGTATTTGTCATAGTTGCTAAAAAAGCGCCAATACTGCTATTGTTAAATTCATTTAAATCACTTGTAATAATTTTATTAAAAATTTGTTTTCTATATTTCTTACTAAAATTGTTGCTAAATTTGTTTTTAGTCTGTTCACTAACAAAAACAGCACAGGCCAACAAAATACATACCAATAAACAAACAAATATCGTTTGCTTTAAAGCACTAACATTCCTAGCAATTCCTGAATCAATTAACTTTTTTAAGACAAGGGCAAGTAATAAATTTATCAGTGGATAAACTAAGCCGGAAAAAATTAACGTCAGATAATAATTCAGCTTATCGTATTCTTGGTATTTTTCATTAATATATACATCCTTCCTATTTTTAAAATTATTAATAAAAGTAATCAATAATTTAAATATATCTATGTCTTTTACTATACGCTAAACATTTTATAATCGAAATATATATTTTAAAATAAAGTTATATTTTTTAAAATCATAAAAGAATAGTTTGAATATCAATAATTGCATTGCTTTTTATTTTTGGACAGCTAACGGTGTAATCAAGAGCATCCTCTTTCAAATTAAAGTAAATTAGAAAAGCAGCTAAAAGTAATGTCATACTTTTAGCTGCTTTCTAGCTATGCATTTGCAATTTTTAAGTTATTTGCTTCTCATATTCTCTGAGTAACTATTCTAATTTATGTGATTTAGCTAAGGATTCATCATTTTTAGGTCGATAAAATTTTCGACCACCCTGACTCATAATGTTTTCGGTAAAGTTCCCCGGTCGTGTATGTTGTAATGCATTAGTAATAGCATAAATAGACGCATCTAAATCATCAATGCGATGTAACAATTCTGCTTCCAGGAGCGCCGGCAGTTTGGGGGAACCATACTCAAATTTACCATGATGAGACAAAACCATGTGACGCAATAAGAGTAGATCTTCTGATTCAAGATCAATATTTAATTGTTGCGCCGCTAACATAATTTGCTCGTCAATTAAAACCAAGTGACCAATCAAGTTACCCTCATTAGTATATTGAGTTGCAGCCGGACCAGTTAATTCCAATACTTTACCCATATCATGTAAAATACAGCCAGCATATAATAACGAGCGATTAACTTGCGCATAATTATTTGCCAATCCTTTGGCATCGCGCAACATTGACAATGTATGGTATGCTAGACCTCCTCGTACGGCATGGTGGTTACTTTTTCCAGCTGGAAACTCAAAGAAGCGTTTATCCCATTTTTTTAATAAAAAACGTACTATTCGGTTCCAAGTTGGATTTAAAATTTCAAAAACATACTGATTGATTTCTTCCTTCATATCAGCAACTTTTTCAGGTGCTGATTTAATAAACTGCCTGAGATCATAACCTTCTTCAGGCCCAACAACACGTAAACTATAAATTTTTATTTGTGGCTGGCCCTGATATTCTTCCCGTTTACCGTTAAGTTCAACAATTGTTCCTGAATTAAATGTAGAGGCATCCTGGTCATTGGCATCCCAAAAATTACCACGAATTTCACCAGATGAATCACCAAATGACATTGCCAAATAAAGCTTACCCTTTTTGGTGTGTCTTAGCTGCGAATTTTTAATCAACACGACCAGCTCTAGTTCTTCGCCATCATTATAATCCAGCAAACGTTTATACATGTTCGGTTCCTTTCTTAAAAGTTAGCGGTTGTAATTGCAGTTTAGCAACAAGGCTTCTTTGGGCAGTAAAAATTAATACCTGATTGCTTTGTGCAATAGTCTGAAGCAACTTTTCAATTTCATTGATCCTTTGATCATCAAAGTTAACAAAAGAATCATCAATCAAAATTGGTAAATTAATTTGATCCTTTATTTGTTCAACAAAAGCCAGCTTCAAAGCAAAATAAAGTTGCTCAGAGGTACCCCGAGAAAGATATTCCACCGCTAATTTTTTACCATCAAAACGAGTAACCGTTATTTTTTTACCTATTTCAATATTATTATACCGATTATTTGTTAATAGTCGCAAATATTCTTTTGCAGTAATTAGCATTTTAGGAAACCGTTCATTAGATGCAAGGTCAAGTGCGCGACTAATCCACTTAGCAGTAAATAAATTAGCCAAATATTCAGCACTTAAATTTCTAAGTTTAGTTTTTAAGTTTGCTAATTTTTGTCTTTCTTCGAATACTGCTGTTGAATTGGCCAAATTTTCCATCTTAACTTTAATTTCAGCCGTTTTACTTTGTAAATGATTAATATTTTCATTAAATAAGGAAATTTGAGTCGCTAAATCCTGTAATTTCTTGTGTCCACTATTTTTATCTTGTACAAATTCTTGCAATTGGGTGAGATCGCTTTGCAAACTGGATTTGAGAGCACTAATCTGGTTTTTAGTATTATCCTGTTTCAGCTTTTGTTTTTGAATTTCTCTATATTCATTTAAGTTGTTGACTTGAGCTCTAGCCAAAATCATTTTCAACTTAACATTAACTTCTTGGAGCTCTTCATCATTTTCAGTTAAATTGTTTTTTAAACTAGTTTGCTTTTCTCTGCGTTTACGATCCGTGTCTATTTTTTCAGTAAGTTGGTCTAAAGCACGCAATACATCCGAAAAATTTGCATCTATTGCTTGTTTCAGTTCTTGACTTAACTCGACAGCAAACGGTGTGAGTAAATCAAATAACTCCTTTTTACGCAACTGATTTCTCTTTAAGTTTTGGGACAGAACCTGAAACTGTCTCCATTCATTAATTAAATTATTGAGATCTAAATTGCTGGGATTAATGCCATATTGTTTCTCAAATAAAAACCGTTGCTCTTTAACTCTTCTGTTTCTTTCAGCTTGTACTTTAGCAGATTTTTGCATTTGCGTTTGCTGGTAATAACCAAACACTGCAAGAGCTATACCAACACCTGTAGCAAGCAAACCGAAGGCACGCGCAATGAATAGTAAAATTAGCCCTAAAATGAAAATGGTTCCACCTAGCAAAAGAAATTGTTTTGGCTTAGTGCTTTTATCCTGGTTAATAACTGTTTCTTTTGGCGGTAGTTTTCGAAAATCTTCCTGCAGTTTTATTATTTGTTCTTCACTCAATGCAGCAATTTTGCCAAGGTTAGGATCAAGAGTTATAAGTTGCTGTTGTTCGTTTTTAATTTGCTTCTCTTTTTGTAAGCAGCTGTGATATTCCGCTTGACATTGTAAAATTTCTGGCTTCTTTTGCAGCAGCTTTGTTTCACTAATATCCTCATCTTTAACTTGAGAATATTCATTTAGCTTTTCTGAGATTTTTTGCTGTTTTTTACGCAAAGTTTCTGCTTGAAGTGCTAAATTTTGTGCAGATTGATATTGTTCCGGATCAAAATGAATAGTTTTGATCTGATTTTGTAAATCCTGCAATTTTTCGTAACTGGGGACAAGCTTTTCAATCTTCTCCAAGCTGTCATATTTTCTTTGCAGTTCTAGTCTTTTTTCTTCTTCATTGTGCTGCAGCTCTTTTTGCTTTTTTAAGTCTCTGCTCAGCTCTTTATACACAGAAAACTCATTTTCAGAATCACTGACTTTACTTTGCTGTTCTTGAATCTGCAGCAAAAGCTGATTAACCGGAAGTTTCCTACCTTTCTTTTTAAATAAACTGTCAGCGTTTTTGGCAAAATCATCGCGCACAGTTATCAATTTATCACTGTCGGCTGCGCCCAAGTAATATATGCGTTCTAATAAGTCCTTTTGCTTAATCTGGTCAACTTTGGTCAACATATCCTGATTAAAGATAAAACTGTCGGCATAAAAGTTACCGTCAATATTTTTTATTTGGTCAAAAAAAACATTTTCGGGCACTACTTGATTGTCACATTTAACTGTTAGTGTGCCCAATTTAGAGCCCTTGCCATGTGCGTAAAGCCGTTCCAGCTCATAGCGCTGTCCTTTTTCATTCTCAAAAAGCAAATAGCCTCCCATTGGACTAACTTGTGCCAAAGGAGTGTAGTTTTCAAAAAAGGGCGAATTGTGTGAACCAAGATGAAAGCCAAATAAAATTTGCTTAATAAAAGCAACGATTGTGCTTTTCCCTGCTTCATTTGCACCATAAAAGACGTTAATGTCAGGATTAAGTAAATCAAAAGTGAAATTTGAAAATTGACCAAAATTAATTATCTTAAGTTTAATTAATTTCATCATTGACTCCTTTCAATTTACTGTTCAGTTTTACTTCTGCCAGTTGTTTAACCTCCTGAATAAAATCTGGGTCTTGAACTAAATTATTAGTAAACTCAGTTTTTAAGGACCAGTCTTTACTAATTTGAGCAAATTGATCCGTGGTAAAAATCTCTTCTTCAGCCTGTTTAAAATATTTTTGATCGTTAACAGCAACTGCTAATTTGCTTCCATTAATAAAACGCACATCTACCAACTGAGAACCATGAGCAAGTTTTTCTGAAATCATTTGCCAAAAATCACTGTCTTGAATTAATTCTGCTTCTTTTTCATGTAAAAAATTTGCGCCCTTTATTTGTAAGCAAAAATAGGTAGTGGCAGCCGCTTTCAAACAATTAATAATCATCTTTTCCAGCTCGGTTTTCGCTATTGGCTTAGTTAATTCAAGCTGTCTTTTATTCCATGAAATAAGATTAGTCTGAACAAAATGAATTTTGGTTTGCTTTGTTTGCTCATCAATAGTGCCTAAATAACAGCCTTTTGGACCAGTTTCGTTAATGTGACGACCTTGAATATTGCCAGGATAAACAATTAGTGGTGTTTCTGACAATACCTGCCTTAAATGGATATGACCGAGAGCAAAATAATCGTAATTAAGATTTTGTAATTCACTTAAACTAAAAGGGGCATATACATTTTGAGAGCTCAAACCTGCCCTTTCCTGAGCATGCATAATACCAAAAGTGTAATGTTTACTTTTAGGAGGAAATTGGGCGGCAAGATCATCAGTAATATGATTAGCCAAATATGAAAAACCAGTCACGTCATATTCAAAACCACTTTTAGTAGTGTAAGAAGCAGTTTCAACTTTTTCGCCCTCACCTAACAATTTAAAATACGGGTTTTCGGGTACCAAAAGGTCTTCTTTTGCCATATGATCGTGATTGCCCAAGATCATAACTACTTGAATCTTAGCTGTGATTAAGCGCTCAATTTCACGTGCGAAAAAAATCTGGGCACTGGGATTAGGTTTGAAACTATCGAAAGTGTCACCTGCAATTAATACTAAATCAACATTTTCTTTGATAGCTAAATCAACAATATTAGTTAAAGACTGCATCGGAGCTTTTTGAATTTGGTTAAAACTCTTAGATGGTAAAAAAGATAGCCCCAAAAATGGACTATCTAAATGTGCGTCAGAAAAATGGATAAATTTCATCGTTATTTTTTAATTTCTAAGACCGTCATAAAGGTCACTAACGGGTTTGGTAATTGCCTTTTGAACATCTTCAATTGTTTTAGAGACAGCCTGCTCAGCTTGCAATAGTTGCAATATTTGATCATTCTTTTGCACTTTTTCATTCAACTTTTTATAATCTTCCTCTAAATCCTTAGGAAAGTCCCTTCCTTCAGTTTGAGAATTGATGATTTTAGTTTGCATCTCATCCATCTGCTTGAACAAAGCTGCACTTTCTTCATTGTTTTTTACTGCATTGACGGCATTTTCTAAAGCCTTAAATTCATCAAGCTTTTGCAAATCTGTCGCTACCTGGTTTGCTGAATCGTAAATATTTATCATATTTTTTCCTCCTAATTAGTGACCTAAAAGTCCTTTTATGTCATTATACCATTCATTAATCTTTTCACTGGCAGATCCGAGCCCTTTTTCAATTTTGTCGCCAAAACCTTTTGTCCAATCAGTACCAGCACCGTTATTTTGGATAATTTGCCTTGGCGCTTGTTCTCTAAATTGATTCTGTGCCGTGTATGGCAAAATGCCCTCCATTTCTGCTTTATAAAGCCTAGTGATACCAGTTTCAGATACACCATGCATGAAATGTTGCTGATTAGTGCGATCAAAACCGACCCAAGTAGCTACAACAACATCTGGGGTATAACCAACAATCCATTGATCCTTAGTACCAAAACCGTATGAATTAGGAACTTCGGTAGAACCGGTTTTGCCAGCAACACGATATCCGGCAGGCTGAGCTGATGTCCCTGTACCACCTGCAAATACTCCTAATAGCATTGTGGTCATCTCTTTTGCCGTGTTTTCAGAGATAATTCGATGGGTTCCTATATCGTGATTTTCAGCAATAACATTACCACTCGCATCAGTAATTTTGGTAATAAAGTAAGAATTGTTCGGTAAATTACCTTTATTAGCAAAAGCCGAATAGGCGCGTGCCATTTGGATAGGTGAAACACCAGTTGATAATCCGCCTAAAGCCAAAGCTAAATTTTGATCTTCTTTCGGTACCTTCAAACCAAAATTATTAGCAAACTGAACGCCTTTAGATACTCCAATGCGGTCTAATAGCCAAACAGCAGGCACATTTTTACTTTGAGCTAAAGCTACATACATTGGAATTTTATCTGAATAACCATTGTCAACATTGTGTGGCTGATAACCATTTTTCCCAAAGCGCTGCAATTGGTTAGAAAGCTGGGAATCATAATGATAGCCTTGTTGCAAGGCAGGCGCATATGAAACGATAGGTTTAATTGAAGAACCAGGTTGTCTCTTCATTTGTGTAGCCCGATTATAACCACGGAAGACATGCTTGCCACGACCTCCTACTACAGCTCTTACTGCACCAGTAGTGGGATCCATTACAACAGTTGCACCTTGAGTTTTAGTACCATCAGCAGCATTTTGAGGGAATAAATAATCCTGGTTAAATCTTTCTTGCAGCTGACTCTGATAATTTTGATTAAGGGTAGTGTATATTTTTAGACCCTTATTCATCACATCTTCTTCTTTTAAGCCATAGCGATTAATTGCTTCATCAACGACAGCGTCAAAGAAATAGGGATAACGATAGCCATCTTTATTGTGATATGTATCACGTAAAGTTAACCCAATTTTCTTTTCGCTTTCAGCCTGTGATTTTGATAATTTTTTATTATCAACCATCAAACTCAAAATTAAATTACGCCGTGATAAAGCATAAGACATGTGATCAATGGGGTTATACTTGCTAGGATTACGCAAAATACCTGCTAAAGTTGCACCTTCACCAACTGTCAATTGACTGGCACTCTTGCCAAAATATTTTTGGCTGGCATCTTCTACGCCCCAGACGCCATTACCAAAATAGGAATTGTTAAGATACATGGTTAATATATCTTTTTTGGAATAAACATGATTAAGTTCGATAGCAAAGAAAAGTTCCTCAACTTTACGCGAAAATGTTTGTTTTTGAGTTAGTAAGGCATTTTTGGCTAATTGCTGGGTGATAGTTGAACCACCTCCGGCAATTTGCCCGTGATTAAGCACTATACTTAGAGCGGCCCGCCCCATTCCCTTAATACTAAAGCCGGGATTTTTCCAAAAAGTCCTGTCCTCAGTCGAAATTACAGCATTTTTCACGTTAGGTGAAATCTTGTTGTATTCAACATAAGTTCCTTTTTGTGAGTATAATGAGCCTGCTCGTTGGCTTTTTTGGTCATAAATGCCTGTCGTAGCAGGTAATGATGCTTTTAAATTTGGAATATTGGATGTTTTAACTTTAACGGTATAATAAGTACAAACCAAGAGAATGACGGTAAGCAAAATCAGAATGATCCAGCGACCGATAAAAAAACGATGATCAAAACGGTACCATAAACCACGTTTATCGTTTTTCTTTGGTTCATTGTTTTCCATTTTATCTGCTCCTTTAGAAACAATTAAAATTGTATCATATTAGAGGACATTACCTTTATTTTCAAAAAGATTTAACAAATATTTATGAGCTATTATTTTACATTTAATTTTCCCCAAAATCTCAAACCATGCTCAGTAAACGACTTATTGCGTCTTTTGCTGATCCCACGCAAATGGCGTCATTACTTGCGAACTGAACACCAAATTTTGATTAACGGCACTTATCATTATTTTAATCAAATGGTCTTTCCGGACGATAAAATTGAGCTATGGCTTAGTCACATTGAGAGTAGTCAAAATACGTACCCAGCAAGTGGACAAATGCCAGAAGTGATTTACGAAGATCAAAATCTGTTAATTATTAATAAACCCGCAGGGAAAAAAACACATCCCAACTTAAGTGAAACCACCACTGCCTTGAATGATTGTGCCACTTATTTAGGTTATTCTCCTTTTATTGTACATCGTTTGGATATGCTAACTAGTGGTTTACTTTTGGTTGCTAAAAATCCAGCGGTGGTTCCTATTTTAAATCGTGAATTAAGCAGTAAACTTTTTCACCGTGAATATTTAGCAGTAGTTGATCTGACTAAGCCAATTGCAGATACTGGCATAATTAACCTGCCAATAGGAAGAGACCCACTTGATAAGCGCAAACGCAAGATTATTGCTGACGAACGTAAAGCAATCACACATTACCAAATTCTAAAGTACTTTAGCAATAATACTGCTTTAATTAAGCTCGAACTAGAAACAGGAAGAACACACCAAATCCGTGTTCATTTAGCGGCAATAGGTTGTCCGATTGTGGGTGATCCTTTGTATAATCCCAATTTTGTAAACAAAGAATATTTACATTTAACCGCTTATCAAATTTCTCTGGTACTGCCATTTTCATTTGAACAATTAAAAGTCAATCTACCTAAAGCTAAAATACCTTTACTCAAGTAAAAAATCCTTCAATGGCTTTTACTCAAGTATTAAGTGCTAAAAACTCCTATTGCTGTTTTCGATAATAAAGTAATGATCATTTAACTAAATATCACATTGAGCACAACAATTATTTTAATTACGCGACTTCATTAGTGTAAATTACTAGATGCTCTTGTATAATTTTATTATTGAAAAATTATATAAAGAAATTGAGAGTGAACATGAATAATCAAGAAATTGCTGATTTAGCAAAAAATGTTATTAACACGTTTAATTTACCCAGTTTAGGTGTAGGTGTTTATCATAAAGGTGATAGTTACAGTCACGTTTTTGGTAATGCAGAGCAGGATAGCTTATATCCCCTAGCATCAATTTCAAAAACCTTTTTTGCAACTGCAGTTTGTCAATTAGCTGATTCAGGTAAAATTGCTTTGGATGAGCCATTAAAAAAATACTGGCCCGGTTTTAAACTAAGAGATAAATACGCTGAAGACCACTTAACTTGGAGGGATGCTCTAAGTCACCAAAGTGGGTTGCCAGCTCACGACTTAATGCGTTTTACTAATATGAACAAGCACGATCTTACTTTAAAAGAAAAGGCAGAACATGTCGGTTTTTTAGAGCCAAATCATGAACTGCGTTACAAAATGCAATATAGTAATCTAATATTTGCTGTTGCTACCTATGCTTTTGAACAAGCTATCAATCAAGATTATGGCTTTTATGAGCACGAACATTTACTGGAGCCTTTGCATCTGGATAATACCTATGTTAATCATCACGAGGCACCACGGGAAAGAATAGTCAAGCCGTATATTAGAGATAATGAAGATACAGAAGAAGTCCCATTTATTGCCCCAGGTAAAGTTGGTGGTGCCAGCAGCATGCTTTCAACTATCTCTGATTTGCTAACTTGGGCAAAATACCAATTAAAATTGCAAAAAGAAAGCAAAAATAACGCAATGGCTGAGCACTTTCTTCCTCAATCTATTATGTCTCCCAGCCGTGCATATGGTGGTGCAAATTTTGGTGCTTATGGTCTGGGAATGATGATGGAAGATTACCGCGGACATAAGTATTTCTACCATAGTGGTTCATATATTGGCTATTGTTCTTTCATGGGCTTTGTTCCTGACCTTGACTTAGCTTTTGTGTCAACAACAAATATGGATTCAACTGATGCCATTTTTGCTTTAGCTTATCAAACTATTGATAATGTTCTGGATATTCACGAAACAGACTGGACTAGTAAAATTAAAAAGATAGTTGATAAAAAAGCTGTAATTCGTGAAGAAAATATCAGAAAACAAAAAGGTAAAATCCCTCAAAATGTTAAAGCAGAGAGTAATCCTTTAGGCGATTATGAAAACCCTGGATATGGTTTAATTACACTAAAAGAAAAAAATGGTGATTTGTTGGTTACCATCGGTAAATGGGACTACCCAATATTTGTAAATGAGAAAGGCAGAAAGGTTGTACCAGCACGAACTATTGCCGATTGAACTTCAAGAAAAACAAGTTTTATTGTGGACTGACCGCACACTTAATAAACCAACGGTATTTAAAAAGGTAAAATAAAAAGCCTAGCTTTTTTGACATTAAAGCTAGGCTCAAAAATATTTTCTAATAACCAGCTTGATTAAGAAAGCTGGTTTTTTTTATTTGATAAGCGAACTAATCCATGGCACAACTTTACCTATTACCTCATTAAGCTTGGTAAAATCGCCAGTTTCAACATTGTATGTGTGATTTGCATTTTCTACAGTAAAAGAATCTACGTTAGACATGTGACAATTTTTAATAAAATTTAAACTGATATTGGGATCTAAAGTTGGATCACTGGTGCATACTTCAACTAAAATCGGATTTTTAAAGTTTTTAATGTTATTATTCAAAGTCGTTTTAAGTTCGTCAAAGAATCTGCGGTATACTAGTTCAACACCACCGCTACTAGTATGAACAATGCAGTAACCTAAATTTTCCATTTCAAATTTATCATATGCCATTTCCAAAGGTTCTGAAGTATTAATCGCACCGTTTAAAGAAACTATGATTTTAGCTGGCAAATTTGAGCAAGTAAATACTAAACGTCCACCGAGACTATGACCTAATAAACCAACCTTATTTTCTGCAACATAAGGTAAACTTTGCAAGTATTTAAAACTGGCCTTGACCTCTTCTGTCATTACTTTCATACCATAATTTTCTCTAGAATATAGGTTCTCACCCATACTGCATAAATCAATTCTGGCCGCTACTATTCCTGCTTCAACTATTTTTTCACTGATTCTTGCTAACATATGATTATCGTTGTTTCTAGAGGACATGAAGCCATGGACCAGCAACATAGCCGGAAACTTATCTCCACCATCTGGAATATCAATCTGTATTGGCACTTCATGATCAATGCACTTTAAAAACCGTAATTCTTCACGCACTTCATTTATCTCCTTGTATATCTCAATGATTTTATGATTTAGATATATTATACTGTTATTTTGTGGCATACACACCAAAACAATATGTGATTATTTTCTTATATATAAAAAGCCTGCAACCACTGGAAATTTCAATGTTCTAGACCTTTTTTTAATAATCGTAGTTATAATTAAATCTTATCGGCTCTCCAAGGATCAATGCCTTCATACAATTTGGCCTTACCAATTGAATTAAACAGATCATTTTTATGATGTATAACCTTTTTACCAGCTTCAATTGCTTCTGGCAGTAAATGGTTCGGATCCCAGCCATCATTTTTGGCCAGAATTTCACGAGTCTTTTCAAAGAAAGCATGTTTATAGTCAGATGAAATATTTACTTTGCTAATACCGTTCTTTACTGCTTCAGCAATCTGTTCATCTGGATTAGATGAACCTCCATGCAAAACTAAAGGGGTATCAGGAACGGCTTGTACTATTTTTTGTAAAATATCAATTCTAATTTTAGGGGTCACATCAGAAGGATATATTCCGTGGCTAGTGCCTATACCAACTGCCAAAGTATCAACACCAGTTTCTTCAACAAATTTTTGTGCCTCTTCTGGTGTGGTATAAATACCTTCTTTTTTATGCCCCTCAACATGGACTCCTGTCTGGCCAATAGTACCAACTTCGCCCTCAACCGAAACACCAACTCTGTGTGCCATAGTTACTGTTTCCCTAGTCAAAACAACGTTTGTATCCCAGTCTTCAGCTGACATATCAATCATTACTGAACTAAAGCCATCATGTATTGCTCGTGCTGCACTATCTACAGAATCACCATGATCGAGGTGAAGAGCTACAGGAATTTTACTATCACGAATACGCGTTAAAACATAAGTAACGAAATCATCCTTACAATATCTCAATTCTGTGGGATGAATCATAATGATTGCTGGAGCGTAATCAGCTTCACACTGCTCTATTGATGTTCTCATTAATTCCAAGTTTGAAACATTATAAGCTCCTACTGCAAAATTGTTTTTTCTTGCTACTTCAAGCAATTGATTCATATTTACTAAGGTCATTTTTTCTCCTTATATATTAGTTAAACTTAATAACATTAACGACTTTTTACAACTGAAAATTGCATCACTTCCTCAAAATATAATTTATTGCAAATTCACACCTGACAAATCAACATCCTTTTCATCATCCTGACTTTCGTTTGCTATTTCATTTACCTGTTCAGCAGTTAACGGCTTTTTAATAATTGCCAGTAGAATACCGGTTACCAATGATCCTGCCACAAGTGCAATAACTGCTACCAACGGCTTTGACATGGCCGGAATAACAAAGATGCCGCCAGAAGGCACAGAACTTTCATTTTCCCAACCATAACTAATCATTCCAGTTATTCCGCAACCAATCCATGTACAAGGCAAAGTCCGTAACAAATCATTCATTGCAATAGGAATAACACCTTCAGTAATCATGCAGCATCCCATCGGAAAAGCAACTTCAATATTCTCAACTTCTCTTTTGGTATAAATATTTTTATGAAATAGTTTTGCAAAGAAGTACGACATTGTTATTCCAAATGGTGGAACCATGGCAGCCAAAACTTTAATTCCTTCTGGTCCTTTGATTCCATCAAGCAATAAACCATCACAAATTAAATTTGGAATTTTACTAATAGCACCGCCAAAATCGGCACAACCAATCCAACCAATTAAGAAACCATACAATGCTCTTTGTGACCGATCCAAACCGGTAATAAAATGATTAAGAGCAGTTGTTGCTGCAGTTAAAGGCTGACCTAACAAGAAGAACATTATCAGTGCGGTAAAAATTGCAGTAACCGTAGGAACTATCAGCATCGGCATAAGTCCGTTAGCCCACCGGGGGACTTTAATTTTTCTAATACCTAAAGCAATATAACCTGCAATAAATCCACCAATTATACCGCCCAGAAATCCAGCTCCCAAAAACGAAGCTATTTGTCCTGCTAAGAATCCAGGAGCAATCCCTGGTCTATCAGCAATTGAATAACCGATATAACCTGCAATAAATGACGGTAAAAGGCCCATTCCCAAAACACCAAGTGTAGTCATACTATTAGGAAAGTTCATTTGAGCCAAACTGGTAACTTGTTTACCGCCCATCAGGTTTCCTATTGCTATCAATAGGCCTGAAGCTACAACGAGTGGAAGCATATATGAAATAGACGTTAGCAAATGCTTTTTTACAGCAGAGCCAGCTTTTTTAGCACCTGTGACAAATGTTTTCATTTAAATCACTCCTTTTTACTTTTTCTTTCTTTTATTTCTTCTTCTATTTTTTTTAAAAGCTTTTTAGGTGCTTTAACCACTAGTGAAGTACCAACTTTTACAGTTGGAATATTTTTAAAACGTTCATTACCGGTAGTAGCTATATCAACTGCCAGCAAAGCAACATCAGCTTCAGCAATTTGCTCTGGTGTCAAGGCATTTTCTGTACCTATCGTCCCCTGAGTCTCAATGTGAATCTCATCTCCTAGTTCTGTTGCTGCTTTTTCCAACTTAGCTTTTGCTAAATAAGTATGGGCAATACCAGAAGTACAAGCACAAACGCAAACAATTTTCATAATTAATCATCTCCTCTATTTGCATACAAAAGTTTAATAACACTATCTTTATTTGTAGCAGCATGTAATTTCTTAATAAAGGTATCGTCGGATAATAAAATTGCTACTTTTTGTAAAAGCTTTAAATGTAATGTATCTGCATCCTGATCTCTAACTGCAAATAAAATTACAGCAGTAACAGGTTGGTCATCTAGAGTTTCCCAAGGTATTGGATGATCACTTAAACCAATCGCTATCATAGTATTTTTGACAGCTTTTGATTTACCATGAGGGATAGCTACACCTTGTCCAATGCCGGTTTCACCTTCTTCTTCTCGATTAAAAACATCATCTACAAATTTCTGAATGTCAGTAATATCGTCATCCTTTTGCAAAAGACGACTGAGTTCTTCAATTACATCTTCTTTAGTTTTTCCATTTAAGTGAAGGTCAATTAAGTTTGGATTAATGACTTTCGTAATATCGATTTCTTTTTCAGTCAAATTTATATGACCTCCTATCTTTTTAAAATTTGAGCAATTTCTGCTGCATTTTCGGCTTCATTGATTTTCGTAATTACAGTGTCATCTGCAAGTTTATTCATGATGGCAATTATCTCTCTGAAACCACTGCTTGACTTTTTTACTACTCGGGGAACTATTAAACAGATAAGTTTATTGACCTTAGAGTTATCAAGACAGTTCCAATCAGATATTAATGTATTTGATTTAAAAATCAGCAGCCAAGGAGAAAAATTGCGGTCTAAGATTATGTGAGGAATGGCAACTCCCTTTACCAAAGCAGTATTAGCGATTTTTTCTCTAGTCGATAGACTTTGCAGTACTGTTTCTTTTCTCACATTCATTTTGCAAGCAACAATACCTGCTATAACTTGGAAAGCTATTCTTTGATTTGTCAAATCTCTATCACAAGTTTTAAGCAAAATTTCGGTCATTAATGATTTTCCTCACTACGTTTTTAACTTTTAGCTCATCTTTTTTTGTAAAAAAAGCGCTAACTAATTCTACAGGGATGTCTCCTTGATAATTAATGGGAACAGTGCTAATTAACAACTCAATCTCAGGCTTATTTCTGATAATGGTTTCAATATTATAATTCGAAGCAAGACCTACAATTTCAATTTCAGGAATAGTATTTTTGATCTTGGTAGAAATTATTCCTGAAGTTCCAATTCCAGTTGTACATATCACATAAGCTTTAATTTTCTTGTTAGGTTTATTATTTTCTTCGTAATATTTAGCAAAATATAAGCAGATAAATCCTGTTTCATCATCTGAAATTATTGGTAAGTTGAATTTTTGACTGACCAATTTTGCTGCCTTTTTAGTAGCTTTGAAAACTTGAGGATATTCTAGCTTAATATCTTTTAACAAGGCATTAGGTAGAGCTATCTTCATTTTTAGCCTGCTTATCATTGCTAAAACATGATTCTTAATTTCATTTTTGATAGATGGTGAAAAATCACAATGCAAATAATTAGATACCTTACAAATAAAAAAGTCGGTGACTTCATCAGCCAAGTCGCGATCATCAAGAACAATTCCATCAAACGAATTGAAGCGCGAAGTTAGTAAGTATTTAAATAGGTAATAGACTTCTGGATCCAATTCTTTATTATCAAAACCCAAGTACTTTTTGATATTAGTTACAATACTTTTGCAAATACTAAAAATTTCAGGATTCATTTTAATTTCTGCCTGCAAACCAGTATCTAATGAAATTGACTTATCCATAGATTTATATTTTTTGGCTCTTATTAACAAAACATAAATATGAGCAAAAAAATTTATATTATACGGATACGGTAAAGAACCATTTAATACTCGCAGAGCCATTTCAACTTGACTTAAAGCAAAATTAAAGTCTTTTTGATCTAATTGAGACGTATTTTTTCGTAATGTCTCAATATCTGTAGACTTATCAATATGAAGAACTACTTCCATCAAAGCACTTCTGATATCTTTTTCAGTACCAATAATTTGGACCGACCTTTGTTTGCTTTTTAGTTTTAAGTTCCATTTATGTATTTTTTTACTTATTTGTCTTTCATCATTCCTCAGTACTGATTCGCTGATATATAAACTGTTTACTAAATCATAAATTTTAACTTCACTAGGAGAAGCAAAAAGCAATTTTGCCAGCATGTTTTCTTGTCTAAGTTGTGTGGATGAATCATTTTGAACATTATTATTTGCTACGTTTAAGTAGTTGGAATAATTAAGTTCATAGCCTCGCCCCCTTTGGGAAATAATTATTGGTTTAGAATATTTGTTATTAATACTATTAATATGGCGGGCAATTGTTTTTTTTGAAACTTTCAAGCCATTTGATAGTTCTTCAGAAGTAATGAACTTATTGTGAAGCTTAAGATAATCAATAATTTCTTGACTAATTTCTTTACGCACTTATCATCCCTCCTGATATTTTTATTTTGCTACTTATGTAAACGCTTAATTAATCAAAAAGTGTCCGTTGAAAAAGGAATCAACGGACATTTACATTAATTATAAATATTTAAACATGTTAAAATTTACTTTATTTCGTCACTCTGTCTGACTAAATTCAATATTTTTGAATCAAAAAAACTTTCTAAACTAAAAATTGGCTTAGAAAGCTTTTTTATGCTTTAAAATTTCTTTTTAATAAATAATATTAGTTAACTTGATATCAGGAATACAAAATTATTTTATATTTCGACAAATCCAAGGTATCATTTGTTTGTTCAATTCAATTAATTTGGTATAATCACCTGTTTTGGCATTAAAGGTGTGATTTGCTCCTTCAATAACAACAGAATCAACATTTTCCATATGACAGTTTTTGACAAAATTAAGTCCAATATTCGGATCAAGAGTAGGATCGTTAGCTGCAATACAAACCAATATTGGATTTTTAAAGTTACTAATATTCATATTAAGAGTATCTTTCATGTCTTTTTCAAATTTCTGATATATTAACTCGACTCTCCCATCACTAGTATGTATAATACCATAACCTAACTGCTTCATTTCCAATTTATTATATGAAGGAACCATAATCTCATTGGTATTGACTGCACCATTTAACGTGACAATTAATTTGGCAGGCAGGGTTGAACAAGTAAAAGCTAAACGACCGCCAAGACTGTGACCCAGCATACCTACATTTTTTTCAGAAATATATGGTAAAGACTGTAAGTAATTAAAGCATGCCTTAACCTCATCAATCATAATCCTCATACCATATTTTTCACGTGAGCAGATGTTTTCACCCATACTGCAAAGGTCCATTCTTGCCGCAGCAATACCATTTTTGGTCAGTTGCAAACTTATTTTTTGTAACATATGACCATCCAAATTTTTGGCTGACATAAATCCGTGAATTAAAAGTATGGCAGGAAACTTTTGACCTTTATCTGGTAAATCTATTTGCAATGGTACTTCATGATCAATACATTTCACAAAACAAAGTTTTTCTTTCATAATTATCTCCTTAAATTTCAGCTATAAGCTTGTTTTTCTCAAACTTTATGTTTTTGTATTTGTTTGAGTTTAGTAACACTACAATTACAGTATCATCCAACTTACGCTTTTTTAGTCTCTCTCGGTGCAATACAGCTATTTTTTGCCCTTGTGCAATTTGATCACCTGGTTTAATTAGTACGGAAATATCATTTGGCTGAAGTTTCATTGAATCCAAAGTTAAATGCAGCATTACTTCATCACCATGATCACCTCTGATCGTAATCGCATGCTTTGTTGGCGCAATTGAATTAACCTTACCGTCAATTGGAGAGTAGACGTCATCACTTTCCGGCTTAACTCCAAAGCAGCTTCCTAAACTTCCACTAGAAAATGCATGGTCACTTATTTCACTTTGAGAAATAATTTTGCCTATTACGGGAGCAGAGACGATATCACTTTTTAGATTTGACAACTGTTTAGCCTCTTTAAATTTATGACTAACATTTGACCTGTTGGTGTCATTATCTGATTTTTTCCTATTAAAAATAGATTTTAATGACATTTGATCTACTTTGGCATCATCATTCCATGACCATTTGGTGAACCAAACACCTATAAAGGATACTATCGCAACAAGCACAATTCCTCCTATTGCTTTGATTAAATTATTAGGATCCTTTGCATTGTAAAACAAAAGTAGATTAGTTAAATAATATGCACCATACGCATATGCTTTCGTCCCTACTATTCCGTTGTATATACTTAAAATTAAGCCAGTGACAAAATCTACAGCATACAAAACTGGCATTTTGTATAGAATACCATAAATAGTCGGTTCTGAAACACCACCAAATAGAGCTGAGATAGCAGCTGTCCAGGAAATATTTCTTCCTTTAACATTTTTTGATTTTAATGCAACCCATAATGCTACGAATCCAGGTACTAGCGTACCTGCCATAAACCAAATGTTAATAATATCATCATAACCTAGAGTGCTTAAATTTTGAGTTGCTATCGGAATTAATGCCAAGTGGAAGCCCGGCATGAATACACCAACTGTCATTGCAAAAGTATATATAGCTGGTACTGTTAGCCATGGCACTGTTTTTCTAAGGAATGCTATGAATGTACTAATACCATTCGTAAACAGACCGCCTAACGGTCCCGTCAAAGTTAATGTAATAATTGACATTAAAAGTAGTAAAGATACTGGTTTTAAAAAATAACGAATTGAATTAGGAATTATTTTTTTAAGCCAACGATCAAGTAAGCTCATAATCCAAATGGATAAGATAATTTGAACTACTTGACCATTGTATGTTTGCAAATGAACTGGCAACCCAAAATAAGATGTAAAGCCCGTTGCAGAACCTTTTGCAACCAAATTATTCCAGTCGGGATAAAGTAAGAAGCAAGCTAGCATGATTGATAAAATTGGATCCGTATCAAATTGCTTAGCTGATGAGTATGCCACCATGACTGGCAAAAAGTATAGAGCTGTTTGGCCCAAACTATTTAAAATAATATAAGTTGAATCAGTAGTTTTCAATTGGAAAAACATTTGTGCAACTATAATAATTAACGAGAAAAAGCCGGCACAAATTAAGGCAGGAATGACAGGGGCCATAATTTTAGCGACTAACTCCAAAAACTCCACAAAAAGAGTACCAACGTTTTTGCGCTTTTTTACTCTTTGCTTATTCTCTACATTTCTTGAACCTGAAAAACCGGCAATCTGCCCAAAAGAATTATAAAGATCTTCTATAATTTGACCCACAATGACCTGAACTTGGTTTGAAATTATTTCTACTCCCAGAACGCCCTCTATTTGAGTTAGCTTCTTTTTATCGACATTTTCAGTACTTTTTATGCCTAGTCTTAATCTTGTAGCACAATGATTAATTGAAGTTAAATTGTCCTTGCCACCAATATACTGCAAAATTTCCTGAGACATCTTATTGTAATCTAAAGCCATTTTTTACCTCATTTCAATTATCTGAATAAATTAGACGTTGTAGATGTAACAACAAATATTTCTGTTCTAATTTGTCCATTGAATGTCCATATTTTTCTTTCAGCTTATTATTAATATTCTTTATTAGCTGTTTTGTATTAGTAATAAATTCTTGATCAAAATCAAATTTGATATTTTGATCGTGATATTCCTGATTGGATACAAAGCGATAAGCATAGTATTGCAAATGTGTTCTAAACCTTTTATACGAAAAACTTTTTTTATCAAGATTGGGAAAAGCTGCATTTACTTCCCCTTCGACTTCTTTTACAACTTCCATTATCTGCTTGAGCTCATTCATTCCGTTGTTATTCCCAATCAAATTCACAACATCTATAGTTAAAAAACCAATTTCATCATTAGATAATTCAACATTTAAAGCAGCATCCAAATAATCTAATATCCATTCCGCAACTTGAAATTCTTTGCGATAAAAAAGTTCAGCTTCCTGCATAAAACCAAAAGGCATACTAATACTATGTTTATAGCGATACATTATTCCTTCAATATGATCTGAAATAACAAAGTAGGCATCATCTGAAAGTGGCTGTTCTAATTTTCTTTCTGCATAGCGAATAATAATAGTGGCCATTTCAAAATATTCATCAGGTATTTGTTCAATTAGCTTGGTAATTTTTTGATCAGCGTTAGTGTAAATTTTGTCAATTCTCGACTTATCTATTTCATCTCCTTCTTTTTTACCAAAAGTAATTCCTTTGCCAATAACAATAATTGAGTTTGAAAAACTATTGGTACAAATAGCTGCACTGTTATTTAGTTTATGAAGAATCTTCATTTTCTACCTCCTTTCCGTTTTAAGCCAAAATAAAAAGGCCAAATATTAACTATTTTAAAATAGTCTAATATTTGGTCTTGCTTTCAAAACGAAATAGCACCCATATTTAATTTCATGAATTTTGCGCCAAAGCTAACAATTTCACTGAAATTATTATATTTTATTTTTGTCCCTATTGCAAGCGATTTCAAAAGATATAATTTTTCAATATGTCTATCTAAGATTTAAGTTTCGCAATTTGTAGTATTTTTCTTAAGAAAATATATGAAAAAGTTTGGATTACAAAAGTTTCCGCTTTCCAAGTTTTATAAATTTTGGCTATAGTTCATAAAATGAGAGTTCTTGACTTAAAATACTTTTATACTACTTAGTTGACATCATTAAGGCATTAACCTCAAAATTCCAAAGTAAAACTTTTTATGACATTAACTTATCTTTTTCCGCCAAAAACTGGAAAATGACTGGCAAAGCCATAATCAAAAGTATTAATATTTTCCAAAGTAGCCATATCATCTTCACTTATTTCAAAATTCAATTCGGAATTTTGCTTCATATGTTCTGGATTGACAGACTTAGGTAAAACTACTGTGTTAAGTTGCCAATCATAACGAATACAAAGTTGTGCAACTGAAACATGATATTTTTCTGCCATTTTTTGAATTATTGCATTATTTAAAGCTTCACCATGCGCAACAGGTGAAAAAGACTCAACTATAATATTTTGCTGCTGACAAAAATCAATTAGTTTTTTAGGTGTTGCACCAATATGACAAAGAATTTGATTAACCATAGGCTTAACATCACTATTGTCAATTAAGTTCTGCAAGTCTTCTGGTTGAAAACTAGAAACTCCAATAGCACGCAATTTTCCTTTTTTCAAAGCGTCTTCTAAAGCGTGCCAAGTTTCTAAATTACCTGCAAAATGCCGATCATCAGATTGGTTTACCTCTTTCCATGGCTGTGGATTATGGATAATCATCATATCTAAATAATCAAGATCCATTCGCAAAAGAGTTTCATCAATAGATTTTTTAGCTTTTTGATAGTCTTTAATTTCGGCCTCTACTTTTGAGTTAACAAAAATTTGGTCCCGAGCAATACCTGAATTTTTAATCCCCTGACTTACTCCACTCTCGTTATGATAAGCTTGAGCAGTATCAAGATGCCTATAACCCATTTTTAAAGCAGATTCGACTGGTGAAGCTACTTCATTATCGGGAATTTTCCATGTTCCCAATGCCAGTTTAGGGATTTTTACCCCGCTATTAAGTGTTAATGTTTCTTCAAAAATCATAATTTTGCCCTCCTTATGCCTTTTTTTGAGTATAACGCTTAACTTCATGTTTAAGTCAATCATTTTTCACTTAGATTTTTAAAACTTTTTTAGTTACAATTAAGTTTAAATAGATAAAAGAAGGCAAATTTATGAAAAATGTTTACTTAATGCGTCACGGACAAACTTTATTTAATGTCCAACACAAGATTCAGGGCTTTTGTGATTCACCACTGACCTCTCTGGGAATTAAACAAGCACAAACTACAAAAAAAGAATATTTTGAAAATGAGCAGATTACTTTAGAAGAAGCACATTGCTCCACTTCTGAAAGGGCAATAGATACTTTAAAATTAGTTACTAATTTACCCTTTAAAACTCATAAAGATTTACGAGAATGGAATTTTGGTGCGTATGAAGGTGAGGGAGAGCACCTTAATCCTCCACTACCGTACAATGATTTTTTTGTTCAGTTTGGTGGCGAATCTCAAAGTCAGGTAGCTTTTAGAATCAATAAAGCGATTACAGAGATTGTAGAATCTTCATGCCATAAACAAATTTTAATCGTCTCCCATGCCGGAGCTATAGCTAATTTTTATAGAAAGTGGGAAAAATATAATATATTTAACCGTAATAATCACTATCAGAATTGTGCCGTTTTAAAATACGAATATGAAAATGGTATTTTTCGTTTGCAGTCAATATTTAATCCTAGCTGTTGAAGGAATTTAAAATCAAAAAGGCTAATAATTAGTATTATTAATCCACTTTTACGGAGTAAATAACACTAACCTATTAGCCTTTTTATTACCCAACTTTTTACTTTCACATTAAAGAATTTTGTACTCATTTTTGACAAAAATGTAGATTAGTTCTGCTTTCTGTCTTTTTCATAGTTATGGTGAATGACTTTAAATTTGTTCCCAAAGTATATTCAATCTTATTTGGCAAGCTTAAGTAATAATGCCAATGATTTTTTTTAAATATAGTTTTAGTGTCAATTTTACCCTGCATTGTATTAATTGACGTTTTTATTTTTGTAACTTCATCATTAAAATACGGATTAACTGAAATTTTTGAAAACCCAACAGCATTTTCAGTAAGACTTATACCGCCTAAAGCTTCAAAATACCATTTTAGATAACTAGCAAACATTGCATGATTACCAGAGTCAGAAAGTTTTCCATCAGTAAACTGTTCTTTTAAAACTTGATTTCCGTTGGATAACATGTGTTTAAAACTAATCTCACCTGACTTGGTAAGCCATTTATAAACAATGTCGTCTCTATTCTCTTTATGTAAAATTGTATAAAGAATGGATTGACCAAAAATTCCACAATTAAATATATTTTTTTCATCTTTAATTTTTTTTTCTAAACCTTTTAAAAGTATATTTTTACTTCCCAGATTCAGGAAAAGCGCAAAAGCATATGCAGTTTGAGACCTTTGGCCATATGTACCATCCTCATTTTTATAAAGTTGATCAATTGTTTTCCTAATTTTTCTGTTTTCTTCTAATAACTCATTTGTTTCTTTACCCGAAATGTTAGATATTTTGATTGTCAATTCATTGAATAATAATATTGTGCAATAACCCACAAATGTTTTGTCAGGCGTCGCTTCATAAAAATTTGTTAGTTTCGGACTTGCGTGATCACCAATATCTTTTTGAGCTAATGTTGATAAATCCCATGACATTAGATAGTCATATTGCTTTTTAACGTATGGATAACGATCAGCTACAAATTTCTGATCCGCATAATATTGATAATATTTATATATAAGATAAGGAAAAACTATTTGCCACAATAAAGGTCCTTCACCGTCTCCTGTACCGTTTGTTTGAATACCCATATAAGGAGCTGTTTCAGGTATTCCACCTCTATCGGTTTGACCTAACAAGAAGTCATCAATTACCTTACGATTAAACTGGCTTAAATCAAAAGTGTCACTCATTGCTGTAATTAAAGCAACAATATCTCCTCCGTATTGAAGGCGTTCACGTGCACAATCTTCATAAACTGAATGTACATTATTTAATCTTGTATTAATACCGGCATCAAATAAATTATTTAAAAAAGTATTATTTGTTTTAACCAAACCTGTTTGACTCAAATCGGTATGCACAGGTATGGCAAATATACTATTTATTTCATCAATACTCAAATTTTCTATTTCAATATACCTAAATGAATGATAAGTGAACTTATTTTTAAAGTTATTTGTACCTTTTTTAGCATATATTACATCCTTTTCAAATGCTTTTTCAGGAGAACCAGGTCCACCTGTTATTCCTGGAATATTTCCAATTCCGCCTGCAAAAGAAGTTTCATAAGCTAATTTCCCATTTTCTTTAGTTTCGCAATAAAATATCTGAACTTTTTTATTTTTTGTACATTCAAAGTTTAATTTTAAAAAGCCAGAAGTTGTTTTTCCGAAGTCAATTACTAACTTTTCACCTTTCTTGCTCATTTTTACAAAGTGAATAGGTTCAAATTCTCTAATTTTTGGAATAAAACTTTTAACTAGTGTTTGCTGTTCTTTTTCAGTAAGTTTTACAGTTTTGTAAGATAGCCGTTTCCCTTTAAAAGAAGAATCAACTTCTTCACCTAAAAATAAATTATTAAAAATACGATCACCTGTCATTAAATGCCAAGCACTATTACTGGTAAAAATGACATTACCTTCTAAATCTAAAAGATCTAAGACAAATTTAGGTTCTCCAACATCTTTTAAACCATGGCGAAAATTATGTTTTCCAAAAAACTTTAAGGGAAATGGATTATACATACCATTACCTAATTCAACTTCTATAAAATTTTCACCTAAATGAATCAGGCCTGTAATGTCATATTCATCGTAGTATTTTCTTTTCGAAAAATAGGTCCAATCGTTGTTCAAAACAGTATTGCTTGCGAGTCTACCATTAATTTTTAAAATATAGTAACCTAGCACACATATTTTTAACTTTAAGGAAATTACTTTTTCTAAATTAAAGTTCCCAGAATATATGACTGATGGATTTTTTTGATAATATTTCTCTTCATTTAAACCATAATTAATATGTCTTCGCGTTAACCAATGTCCCTGAAAAGTTCTAGTCATTATTTCCCTTTTTCATTTTTAATCTCTAATTTTAAATTTTGTTCATCTGCAATTTTAACAAACGGTATCCATATGAGTGTAGCAACAATGAAGCAAACAAGTTGTAAGATTGCACCACGCCAGCTTCCAGTTACTAAAAATCCACTAATAATTGGAGGGGTAGTCCAAGGAACTTGAACCGTTCCATTGGGTATTGGAACTAAATTCGTAACAAATGCTATGTATGAAATAATCGCTGAAACTGCCGGAGTTATTATTAAAGGAATAAAGTAAGTAAAATCAAGCATCAATGGAATACCAAATAAAGTTGGTTCACCTATTCCAAAAATATAAGGTATAAGTGCAACTTTTTTTAGTGCTTTGTATCTTTCGCTATGTGCAACTATAGTTATGGCAATTATAGCACCTGCTACACCAATGCTGGCAAACTGATCCCAAAAGCTTTGATTTATAACATTAGGTAGTGCTTTATGCGTTAAATAAGCTGTTTTATTTTGATCTTGCAATACCTGTAGAATTGGTGTCATTACGCTATTAACGATACTATCTCCATGTATACCAAAAAACCATAAAAATTGTGAAAACAGTTTTGCTATTACAATACCAAAAATTGATCCTCCAACTGCTTTTAATGGTGTACCAAGAATCTTATTAATTATCTCAAGCGCACTCAAATTAAAATATGTTCCTAAAATTATTCTTATAACCCAAAAGACAGTTATAACAATCAATGAAGGAATAATTGATTCAAAAGGTTTTGAAACAGCAGGTGGCACTGAAGATGGTAATTTTATTGTAATCCCTTTTTTATCTATAGTTCTATAAATGATAGCGACAAGAATTGAAACAACTATTGCTAAAAAGATAGACTGACCCCCTATGTTTGTAACCTGAAGTATGTTATTACCATTTTTATCAAGCTGATAAGGTGTCAAAATAAAGAAACACACTAATGCTGTTAACATTATCGGTGTATCATCTAACTTCATTTCAATCGCAAGGTTTTTTGATATAGCTAGCAAAACAATTAGACCGCCAATTACTAAACTAGCATCGTTTACTATTCCCAATCTTGCAGCGAATTCATTTACACTTAACTTAAAAAGAGAAGCTAAAAAACTAGTTACTTCTGGAATTGGAAAACTTCCAATTATTAAAAATACTGACGCTATAATAGTAAATGGTACATAAGCTAGCATTCCATTTTTAATTGCTTGAATATACGCATTTGAATTGAAAAAAGCTGATAATTTTCCCAATTTTCCTTGTATTTTTTCTGTCTGACTTGTTTTCATAATTGAATCTCCATGTTATCACTTTCTATGTAAATGCATTTACTTTTTCTTTCAATTCGAATTGTAAGCGATTCATATTAATGCTACAATATCAAAAAGTTTAATCATTTAGAACAAAAATACAGGTAAGAATAATGGAAAAAAATATATACGCTCAATTGCTTGAGCCTAATCCCATTGAGTCTTCTCAATTAATTGACCACAAATTCCATAGCGATTTTAAAAATAAAACTCTTATTAGTTTAGAAAATTCACAGATACCTATTTTTACAACTGGATTTATTAAAAACAGAGAGATTTATATTGCGAAGCATAATCGCTTTGCCTCATATCCCAAGCATTCACATACATTTGTGGAAATCAATTACGTACTCAGTGGAAAAGCAGAAGAAATTGTTAATGGTCAAAGAATAATTCTTGAAAGTGGAGATTTGTTGCTATTGGATATAGGAACAGTACATTCTATTAAGTCACTTGACTTTAAAGATATTCTTATAAATATTGTTTTTAGAGATATTAATTATGCATTTGATAATTTAAATAAAATCAGTGAAAATGATACGATTGGAAACCTATATTATTCTAATATTTTTGACAAACATTTTCTTTTATTCAAAAAAGAAGATACCGAATCTAGTTTACAAACAATAGTGGAATTAATGATTACAGAATATTTACAAAACCAAAAAAATGCGGATTCCATACTAGACTCATACATAAATGTTTTTTTTAAATTATTATTTCGTAATATTAATATTAATTCAAAAACTATTTATGATAGTGAACAAGATAAACTAGTATTACTAATCTTAAGAGAGATAATGAACTCCTATCAAACAATATCACTCAATCGTATTGCTACTAAATATAATTATAATAGAAATTATTTAGGCAACCTATTTAAAGAAAAGCTTGGAGATACTTTTTCAAATGTCTTAACTGATAAAAGACTGTCAGTTGCCTATGAGAAGCTATTGCATAGTAATGATTCGGTTTATCAAATTGCTAATTCAGTTGGTATTTCAAATACAACCTTTTTTTATAAGAAATTTAGAGAAAAATACCACGAACTTCCTTTGGAAATTAGAAAGAAAAAACAGTAGTAAAAATAAAGTCTGATCAAAAAGAATAGATAAAAGTTTGGAAAAAGAAAAGGGCTAATAAATTAACGTCTCATCAACGTAATTTATTAGCCTGTAAATTAAAGTTTTTTCAAACTTTTTATTTTATTATTCCAAATTCAATGAGCTCTTGTCAAAACCAGCTGACTTAATCTTGTCATCAATTGATGGAGTACCAAGCCAAGTGATCATTTCCTTCATTGAAGCTGTAATTGCTTCAGTACCAGGAAGAAGAAGCTTACGAGGGTCATAGCCCTTGTTGTCCTTGTCTTCATCTTTATGAGCTTCAAAGTACTTACGAGTAGCAGCTTGGAAAGCTAATTGGAATTCAGTGTTAATGTTAACTTTAGAAATTCCAAGGGAAATAGCCTTCTTAACTTGCTCTTCAGGAATGCCTGAACCACCGTGTAATACCAATGGTACAGAAACTGCATCAGCAATTTCCTTTAAGCGATCAAAGTTCAATCCCTTCCAGCCTTCTGGGTAAACGCCGTGAATGTTACCAATACCACAAGCAAGTTTATCAACACCTGCGGCTACAAAAGTTTTTGCGTCTTCAACAGATGCTAATTCTCCACCATCAGCTCCTTGGTTTTCACCAATTTTACCAATTT